>JAUXOF010000083.1 GCA_030682405.1 Thermodesulfovibrionales bacterium | reverse complement strand
TTGCCTCGGCCTCTATGGCCACCTTCTTTATGGGCTTTATCTGTGCGCCTACATATACCATGGGCACAGGAAGGGTCATGCTCTTGGACTCATGGAAGTTGAGGGAGTTCTGGTCGAGCTTCGCCTTGAAGTCTATAATCCTTGCGTTAAGCCCGACATCCACGTTGAGCACCCCTGCCGTGGCCGTCCTCAGAAACGGTATGCCGTAAAAGAGGGCTATGTCGTAGTGGTCAAGCGTCAGTTCCGACGTAATCGGCACGTTTGCAGTGAATGTCTGGTTGCCGAACGTGAAGCTTGCGTCCTTTGAACCGGCGCCTGCAAAGCTCATGGGAGTATACATGAGGTAGATGTTCGGGATAAAAAGCGGCATGTCTATCTTCACCCTTCCGATTACGCGTGCTTCAGCGTCGTACTTAAGGTCTTTTTCAAGGTCAATGTCCGCGCCCCTGTAAGCTATGTTGCCCTGCGGGTCCTGCTGCCATGCGCCGAGCCCGACCTCTATGCCGATGGCATATGAGGAAGCAGGGATTGCAATAAGAACTGCAAGGCAGATGATTAAAGCAAAGGGTCTCATGATTGCCTCCTTGGGTTTTAGTCTTTGAATTTTACTGCCTGAGGGTTTTTCTGTCAAGGTGAATCGCCGCGCCTTAAAAAATTAAAAAAATTGATTTCAGGGCCTCCTATATGGTATAAAATATACTTTAACACTTCAAAGGAGGAACAAGTTGCCACCAAGGTCAAGACCCAAGAAAAGCCCATCGGGAATAAAGAGGGCAAGGCAGAACGAAAAGCTCAAGGCCAAAAACAAGCCGGTCATGACAAAACTGAGGACATACAGGAAGAAACTGCTCGCAGCCGTAGAGTCCAAGGAAAAGGATGCAGTCGCCGGCCTGCTTAAGGAGGTCGCGAAGGTCTTCATGTCCGCAGCCTCAAAGGGAGTCATAAAGAAAAACACCGCATCACGGAACATCTCAAGGCTCTCAAAGCTGGCAAACAGCCTGCTTAAACCCGCAGCAGCTTAAAGAGCATATCCTCAAGCGGGTAGTAGGAGCCGGAGCTTTTGAGCCGGATGTCCGTTTCGTTCAGTATCTCAAAGACCCTGTCAAGGGTGCGGATGTCCGGGGGCGGGGTCTTTGTGTACTGCCAGTTGATTGCGCCAAGAAGGTCTTGCGGCACTACCGTATCCCTCAGGCTTGAGTATATCTCAAACACCCTGCCTGCGTCCTTTGCCATGAGGGCCTTTGTGAGGTCAAACGCGTCGTACCCCCCGCTTCCCTTGATAAGTGCCTCTATGTCCGGCTTATCGAGCCTCTGCCTGCCTGTATGCCAGAGTTTTTCTATCTCCGAGGAAAGGAGTCCCACATCAGGGCCCATGACGCCGAGGAGGTAATCCACCGCGGAGGCCGTAAGGACGAGGCCCATAGAGGATGCCTTCTCCTTCACCCACAAGGGAATCTCCTGTTCCCTGATGTCAAGCGGGATTGGGCGGGCCGCATGGAGGGCCTCTTTTGCGGATTTTTTAAGCCTTCCCTTTTCTGTCTGATAGAGAAGAAGAAGAACTGAATCCGGCGAGGGCTTGGAGGCGTAATGCCTGATTGCGGAAAGCCCCTCATCCGAAAGCCTCTGGCAGTTGTCTATGGCAGCAACGCGCCTCCGGCCTGCGCCGAAGAACGGGACTTCGTAGAGTATGTCCATTATGCGCCCTATGGGCATTTCAAGGGATTCGGCATCAAAGAGGCTGTAGAGAAAATCAAGCTCGGTCTCCGGGATTGTGCGCTTGACCGAAAACAGGGCCTCCTTAAGCAGAAATGGGTCACCCGCATAAAGGAGATAGACAGGGGATTTAAGCCCCTTCTGAAGCTCCGATAGAAACCCCCTCATGCTCATCTGAAGACCGCCGCAGCCGCGAGCTTGGAGGCAATGTCCCTCAATGCCCGTGCTATGGCCTCCTCCTTAAGGCTTGCGACTGCCTCAATCGGGCCTTCGGTGGAAAATATCACAGGGAAAAGCTCGCCTGTCTTAAGCGGGCTTTCGCCCTCAGGGCCTTTGAGGGAAAAACTGCCGTCTATATAGACCTCATACTGCACGGTCATATCTCCCTTCTGGGCAATCCCCCTCAGCTCAAATACGTTTATGACGCCGCCTATGGAGTACCGGGATTTATCGCTCAGCTTAATTCCGTTTCTCATAAGCTCATCCCCAAGCGCGGCCACGAGCCTGTCCTCAAGGCCGTGCTCAAATGTCCTGTTTTCTATCCTGCCTATAGAGACCGAATCGAGACGGGTCTGCCTGTGGAGCCCGTATCCGCATGAGGCGGCAATGAGAAGAAACGAAAGGAGAAGAAGCGAAATGAGAATAGATGTTTTTTTCATAGCACTATGTTTACCAGCCTTCCCTTTACGACAAAGACCTTTTTAGGGGGCCTGCCGGATATAAGCTCCTTTATCTTAGGCTCATCAAGCGCCATTGCGGAAAGCCCCTCGTCCGAAAGACCGGCAGGGGCGGAAAGCTTAGCCCTCACCTTGCCGTTTACCTGCACGACAAGCTCTATCTCCTCCTCTTCGGCAGCCTCCTCGTCCCACACGGGCCACTTCTCATCCAGTATGCAGGGCCTGTTGCCCATCGCCTCCCAGAGTTCTTCGGCCATGTGCGGGGCAAAAGGACTGAGGAGCAGGGTCAACGTACTGAGGGCGAAACTGAGAGCCCCGCGGTCTTCGTCTGTTTGGGGCTCAAAGGAGGTTATCTCATTGGCAAGCTCCATGAGGGCGGCTATTGCCGTGTTGAAATGGAACTGGCGCTCCATGTCCTGAGTCACGCGCCTTATGGTCTGATGGGTCTTCCTGAAAAGCGGCAGGTTTCCCGCCACAGGGCTGACTGCCGGGCTTAGCCTGTCCCTGTTTTTATAGACAGCCGCATACACCCTTCCCAGAAATCTGTAGGCGCCCTCCACCCCCTTATCCGACCACTCAAGGTCTTTCTCCGGAGGGGCCGCAAACAGGGAAAAAAGCCTCAGCGTGTCTGCCCCGTACTTTTCTATCAGGCGGTCGGGGTCAACAACATTCTTTTTCGATTTGGACATTTTCTCGACCCTGCCGACCTCAACCGTTCTCAGGCACTTTAAACACTTCCCTTCCTTGACCTCGTCAGGCAAAAGCCATCCGTGCAGAGGACACTTGAGGGTTTCCTTGCAGACCATGCCCTGAGTAAGAAGGTTGCCGAAGGGCTCGCTCACATTGCTTAACCCGATGTCCTTTATCACCCTCATAAAAAACCTTGAGTACAGAAGATGGAGCACCGCATGCTCAACCCCGCCTATATACTGGTCAACAGGCATCCAGAAGCCTGCCTCAGAGTCAGCAGCCTTAAGCGATAGAGGGATGTCTATCTCGCCCTTGGGAAAGCAGTAGCGGATGAAATACCACGACGAATCCATAAAGGTGTCCATCGTGTCCGTTTCCCTTCTTGCGCCTTCCCCGCACAAAGGGCATTTTACATTTACGAACTCATCAAGCTCTGAAAGGGGAGAGCCCCCCTTGCCGCTTAAGCTTACGTTTTCAGGGAGCACCACAGGCAGGTCTTCAAGGGGGACGGGCACTGTGCCGCATTTCGGGCAGTATATAATCGGGATGGGCGTGCCCCAGTATCTTTGCCGGGATATGCCCCAGTCCCTTAACCTGTAGTTTATGACCCTCCTGCCCAATCCCTTCTGCTGGAGGAATTTCGCTATCTCCGCCCTTGCCTCACCGCTTCTTAGGCCGCTGAATGCGCCTGATTCCTTAAGCACGCCGTCCGCCTCGTACGCCTCTCTTGGCACTGCCCCCTCAAGCGGTGCGCCAGCCTCAGGTGCCACGACGACCCTTACCGGAAGCCCGTATTTTTTTGCGAAATCAAAGTCCCTCTGGTCGTGCGCAGGCACGGACATTATCGCGCCTGTGCCGTAATCCATGAGCACGAAGTTTGCGATGTATATGGGCAGCCGCTCGTCGTTGACCGGGTTTACGGCATAGCGGCCTGTAAAGAGGCCGAGCTTTTCCTCCTCCTTGCCGTAATGCTCCTTTATACTGCCGAGCGCCTTTCTGTCTTCCGTGAGCTTCTCCGCAAGCGGATGGTTTGCCGCAAGGCATATAAACGCGGCCCCAAAAAGCGTATCCGCCCTTGTCGTAAATATCCTGATGCTTTCGTCCGAACCCTCAACCCTGAAATCCGCCTCAAGCCCCTCGCTTCTGCCTATCCAGTTTTTCTGCATCTGCACCACATTTTCAGGCCAGCCTGTAAGCCCGTCGCACGCGGAAAGGAGTTCCTCGGCATAATCCGTAATCTTAAGAAACCACTGCTCAAGCTCTTTTTGAAGCACCGCGCTGTCGCACCTCCAGCAGCCTCCGTCTATGACCTGCTCGTTGGCAAGCACTGTCCGGCACGAGGGGCACCAGTTGACAAAGGAAGATTTTTTGTAGGCAATGCCCCTCTGGAACATCTTGAGGAAAAACCACTGGTTCCATTTATAATATTCCGGGCTGCACGTTGCGGTCTCCCTCTGCCAGTCGTATGAAAGGCCCATGCGGTTTAACTGGTTCTTCATGTAGCTTATGTTTTCGTATGTCCATTTTGCAGGGTGAATGCCTTCTTTTATGGCGGCGTTTTCAGCGGGCATTCCGAATGCATCCCAGCCCATCGGGTGAAGCACGCTAAAGCCGCGCATCCTCTTATATCTTGCAATCACATCCCCTATGGCATAGTTTCTCACGTGTCCCATGTGAATCCTGCCGGAAGGATATGGGAACATCTCAAGACAGTAGAACTTGGGGGACGAAGGGGCCTCCGGCCCTGTCTTTGTCCTGAAGATATTGCCGTCCGCCCAGCGCTTCTGCCACTTAAGCTCTATTGCCTGAGGATTATATCTGCTTTCCAAAATATCTCTCCTTATGTTATGCAGGGAAAAGACTTTCCCACTATTATATCCATGGCCGCCGGGGATTGACAAGGCCAAAAGACTTTGAGTTTCTGCACACGGGTGATATATAATAATAATGTTTATGAAATTTCTAAAAACAGCAGGATGCTGGTTTATATTTATCGCACTGCTTGCCTCCTGCGCCAAGATACCCGTGGAGAAGGCCCCCGAGCTCTGCTGGCCGTTTCCTCCGGAGAAGCCGCGCATCAAGTTCCTTGACCTCATAATGGGCAGCATAGACGTCAGCGGCGTAAGGAGCGGGAAGCTCCGCCAGCTTCTGTTCGGAGAGGAGGCCGAGGTCGGGTTCGGAAAGCCGATGTTCATCGCCGGAAGAGACGGCGTAATTTATATTACCGATGTGTTAGTAATCCATGTCTATGATTTCAAGCGGAAGCGTTTCAGCCTCATAGGCGGAGGGCTTTTTACAAATGCAACAGGCATTGCCGTCTCCGCCGACGGCAGGCTCTTTGTCGGAGATTCAGTGAAAAAGAAAGTTCTCGTCATTGAACCCGGAGGAAAGTCCTATCCCCTTGAAGACCCCGGCTACAAGTTCGACACCCCCGGCGGCATTGCCATAGACAACGCAAACGGAAGGGTGATAATAGCCGACGCCAAGAATCATAACATAAGCGTCTGGAGCCTTGAGGGCAGGTTTCTCTTCTCGTTCGGCAAAAGAGGGACCGAGTTCGGAGACTTAAATTTCCCCTATGCCGTCGCCGCGGACAAGGAAGGCAGGATATACGTTGTGGATTCGGGAAATTTCAGGATCCAGATATTCGACAAGGACGGCAATCTCCTTGTTGCGTTCGGCAGCGTAGGGATGGCTGGAGGGCAGTTTGCAAGGCCAAAGGGGATAGCGCTTGACTCCGAGGGGCATATCTATGTGATTGACGCCTCATTCGGCAACTTCCAGATATTCGACGGTGAAGGCAACCTCTATCTTGCCGTCGGCACAAACGGGGCAGAGCCGGGCAAATTCTCCCTCCCCATGGGCATATATATAGACGAAACCGACAAGATATACGTGGTTGACCAGATAAACAGGAGAATTCAGGTCTTCCAGTACATCTTGTACAAAGATGAGACTGCCGGCGAGAAGGCCTCAGGGGGCAATTAGACAGGGAAATCCTCTTTAAGCCCGAGAGTGCCGAGCGCATAAACGGCATTGCCCCTTACGAGCGGGTCATCGTGGCTTGCATAGGCTTCTATCATCTCCCGAAGCGGCCTGACCATCTCCGGCCTCACCTCCGCAATCCTGCCTAATGCCTTCAAAACCCCGGGCCTGAATATATCTTCTTCGTGAAAGGATGCGATTATTGGCACTATGTCAAGCATCGGCTCGGGATTTCCCCTCACTATCTCGCCTAAAATATCAGGGCCGCTCCATGCGCTGCCGCCGGACTCATCCCTCATCATCCAGAGCACCCTCTGAGCTGCCTTCCTCGCCTCCTCGTGCGGCATGGCCGCGGTTACCATGCCTATTGCCTCCACAGCCCGGCGGCAAAGAACATCGCCCCTGTCGTAAGTAAGGGAGATTAGATGCCTCAGGACAGCCCTGTCTTTTCCAGCCGTCAGTATCAGGCCGTCAAAGTCGGACTGCTTGAGGAGGGCTGTTATCTTATCCTTGAGTTCCGCCACAGGTATTATTCAAGCCGCAAAAAGGCATCCTGATTAATCCCGGTTTCCCTACTGCCGGGGGCAGCGCCCCCTGAACCCCTCAGCAGCCCTGAGCATCCCATCGGCCCATTCGGGCGCTCCGAGGGCATGGAGATGGGTGTATGTCGCAAAAACATTTTTATAGCAAAGCCCGTCCGCCTTGTCCCTTATGCCTGTTCCGCGCTTCATATTAAAGGCCATGAAGACCCCGCGGCGCTTCCCCGCGGCGCTGACCCTCGAATAATGAAATTCATGGCCCCGGAGCACTGTTCCTTTATTATAAAACGGATTGGCCCTCCTGACCTCAACTATCGTATAGCCGTGGGCCTGCGGTTTTTCCTCAAGGCTGAAACTTACAGGAAGCACGCCTGCCATCGGGTATGTCCTCCCCCTGACGGTCAAAGACTCTCCGAGGTACATAAGCCCGCCGCATTCGGCATATACCGGCAGCCCTCCTTCCACAGCCTTTGAAAGCGCTTTTTTAAACCGCGCGTTTTTTGCAAGGGCTATGGCATGGGTCTCGGGAAACCCTCCTCCTATATAGAGGGCGTCCATCTCAGGCAGCGTCCTGTCCTTAAGCGCGCTGACCTCTATGAGCACAGCCCCCCTCCTTTGAAGCTCTTCAAAATTCTCAGGGTAATAAAACTGAAACGCAGAGTCCTTTATGACGCCGACCCTAAGGGATGACATAACCGCCGCCTGAGGCATGGCCTTTTTCCTGATTAAAAGCGGTTCCGCCTCTGCCGCTATGCCGAGCACCGCATCCACATTGACATATCGTTTTATTATCTCTCTGGTCTTTGATATCGCCTCATCCACCTTAGGGTGCTCCTGATGCGGGGTAAGGCCCATGTGCCGCTCTGGGAATGCCGCATCCGTAAGCCTCGGTATTGCCCCGATGACAGGAATACCGCAGTGCCTTTCTATGGAGTCCCTGACTACGGATTCATGGCGGCTGCCTGCCACCTGATTCAGTATGACGCCCCTAAGCCTTACATCCGGGTCAAACCTCTTTACCCCTAAAACGATTGCCGCTGCCGTACGCGTCATCTTCGTGCAGTCCATTATGAGAACAACAGGCGACTTAAGCAGTTTTGAAAGCGCCGCAGTGGAGTATGTGCCTTCTATGTCCATGCCGTCATAAAGCCCCCGGTTTCCTTCGATTATTGCGAGGGGACATGCCCCTCCGGTACGGGAGATAAACGAGGACAGCGCCCTCTCTTCGCCGATGAGGAAGGGGTCGAGGTTATAACAAGGGATGCCTGAAGCAGAGGCCAACCACCCTGCGTCTATGTAGTCCGGGCCTTTTTTAAACGGGGCGACGGCAATGCCCTTCTGTCTTATCGCTGAGATTAAGCCAATAGAAAGGGTAGTCTTGCCTGAGCCGCCTTTGAGCCCGGCTATGACTACCCTTGGAATGGTAATTCTTAAAGCCTTCTTACTTGATGAGGCCTTTTTCTCTAAGGTATTCCTCACTCGGTATCTCTACGGAACTTGCGCCTCCGCCGTAGGAGTACATGAGCTTTCCGATGTCAATCATCTCCCTCATGGCCTTCTTGACTACATCCTTCTCGGCGCCGACCTCGGTCGATACGCCGTTTATAATGTCTTTTTCCTTCAGTTTCTTTTTCCCTTTTGCCGCCTCGACATAAGCGAATATTTTATCCTTAAGCTCGTTGGCATCCATCATCCACCCCTTTTTAAATTAAGGTTAGCAAAGGGGCCGGCAGTTGCCTGCCGGCCCTCAAACCCTCTTAATACTTAAATGCGGCAGACGTCCTCATCGTGTCTCTCATGAACGTGAAGTCGTCGATATGCTGGTGTGTGAACTCTATTCCCGTAAGCGAGAAGAACCTCTCCCAGCCTACCCTCTCTATCCACTCGCCGAGCCTCTCGTGCTTCCTTGCATTTTTGGCGTAGACATCAAGGATGTTCTTGATTGCGTCTACGACCTTCGGCCAGCGGGGCGTCTCGTTATAGAGGAACGGGATTGCGAGCTTGGAGAATTTCGGCCCTGTCCTCAGGCTGCCTATCTTTCCGCCGACCACTATCGCCACGCCGTCGTTTTCCGGGTTGTGGATGTCAATCGGAGGGCAGACCGTGAAGCAGTTTCCGCAGTACATGCACTTTTCAGCGTTTATTTTGACGGACTTCTTTGCCGGGTCCGGGCTTATCGCCCTTGTCGGGCAGGAGGCTATCGTCGTGGGTATCTCGCACATGTTCTTAAGAAGGTCGTGGTTTATCTCAGGAACCTTCCTGTGCACGGCAACGACCGCTATGTCGGAGCAGTGAACCGCGCCGCACATGTTAACGCAGCATGCCATGGCAAGCCTCGTCTTTGCCGGAAGCGTCTTTGAGCCGTCAAAGTACGGGAAAAGCTCGTCCATTATCGCCTTGACCATTCCAGAGGCGTCCGTGCATGCGCTGTGGCAGTGTATCCAGCCCTGAGTGTGGACCATGTTGCTTATGCCCGGGCCGATTCCGCCGATGGCGAAGCCTTTGGCCTTAAGGTCTTTTTTAAGGCCGTCTACCTTCTTCTCATCCGGGGTCATGAACTCTACGTTGTTTCGCGTGGTGAAGCGAATGTACCCGTCGCAGTGCTTGTCTGCAATGTCCAGCATCTCGCGGATGGTCTCGGTGCTGAGGATTCTCGGCGAGGCCACCCTTACGGTGAACACCTTGTCGCCGCTTTCTCCGACATGAACCATTGTTCCGCCGTCAATCCTCTCGTGGTATTTCCACTTCCCGTAATTCTTCTTTAAAACAGGCGGTAAAAACTGCCCGAAATGCGGCGGCCCTATGTCCGTCTTCCTTATTGCTTTCGCCTCTGCGTCTGTAAGCCAAGCCATAACAACCTCCTTTATGAATTTAAATTGTTATTTCGTAAGGTCTTCTTCCTTCCAGAAGAAGAACGGGTCTTTCCTCGGCTCCTTTATCTGCTGCGGCACGGGCGGAACGCCGATGGCCTCAAGGAAGCCCCTCATGCCCTTTATCTCTATGACCTCGCCGATTCTCTCCCTCGGCTTTGCGGTCTCATCCCACCACTCGATTATCTTCCTTATTATGCCTTCGAGGTCGTCATAAGGCGGCTCGACCTTCATAAACGGCACGATTACCCATGAGAGAAGCGAACCCACGACAATGGGGGCCTTGCTTCCGATGAGTATGCTTACGCCCTTCTCTCCGGTAGGCTTCAGGGCCTTTGTCATCTTGGATATGCAGTGCATGCAGCGGGAGCACTCGCCATCGTCTACAGAAAGGGCATTTCCGTCATAGCTCATGCACCTTGTCGGGCACATATCCACTATCTCGGCCTGTATGTTCATGCCGCCTTTGGCATACGCCTTGACCGCATCCTGGTCAACCGCTATCTTACCCTTCCATGTGCCGATTATCGAGCAGTCGGCGCGGGCTATGGCTGCAACGCAGTCCACGGCGCAGCCTGCAACCTTTATCTTGAACTTATAGGGGTATGCCGGCCTGTGCATCTCGTCCTGGAACTTGTGGGTCAGCTGGTGGCATATCTCCATGGTGTCTATGTTTGCCCACTCGCACCTTGACTGCCCAAGGCAACAGCTCGGGGTTCTCATGGCTGAGCCTGAGCCTCCGAGATCCCATCCCCTTGAGGAGTACTCGGCAAAGAGGGGCTCAAGGGCGGATGTCGTTGTGCCCAAAAGAACGAGGTCGCCTGTTGAGCCGTGAACATTGGTAAGACCGCTTCCGTACTTGTCCCAGATGTCGCATATCTCTCTCAGGGCCTTTGACGAGTAGTAAAAACCACTCGGCTGGTTAATCCTGACTGTGTGGAAGTGCGCCACTCCGGGGAACTCTTCGGGCAGCGAAGAGTATCTGCCGATAACTCCGCCTCCATAACCCAAGACGCCGACGATTCCGCCGTGTTTCCAGTAACCGCGTTTCGTCCTATAAGACTTCTCTACCTGGCCGAGTTCGTCATTGGCCATTTCGGACTTCTTGGCCGCTTTCTTTATCTCGGTGACAAAGCTCGGCCACGGTCCCTTTTCCAACTCGTCCAGCAATGGGGTGTCATACTTCTTGCTCATTGAGTCCTCCTTTTGATTAAATTGCTTGGAATTTTGCGCCCCAATCTTTAGCCCAAACTTTAGACAGATAAGCACTCAAGCCTAATATACATATAAGTGTATGGTCAAATAAAAAAAACTAATTACTAAATCACAAATACTTATAACCTAAAGCCCCATATTTACTTTTGGTTTTTAAGGGGGGAAAAATCTGAAAATGTTCTTTGAAATCCATGCCTTATATCGTTAGCCGCTTGCCGGGGATATCTTCAGCACATCTTCTCTACTATCTCAAAAACCCTCTTCAGGGCCTCCCCAAGGTTGGCCGGATTCTTCGTCCCCCCCTGCGCAAGCTCGGGCTTCCCGCCCCCGCGTCCGTCCGTCATCAAGGCGACCTCCTTGAGAATCTTATCCGCGCTGAACCTCTTTATGAGGTCCGGGGTGACCATGGAGACAAACGACGCCTGCCCGTCTTTTATCGATGCAAGCACGATTATGCCTGAATGGATTCTGTCCCGGATGTTGTCTGCAAGCACCCTGAGGTCTTTTGGCTCAAGCCCCTCCACGGCCTCTGAGACCACCTTGATGCCGCGGAATTCTTTTGCCTTCCCGACCGCATCAAGGGCTATGTCCTTTGCCGCGCTCCCCTTCATCTTCTCCTGCGCTTTCCTAAGCTCCTTCATCTCCTCAAGAAGGGCCCTCACCTTTTCTGCCGGGCCTTCGGATACCTTAAGAAGCAGGGCTATCTCGCGGAGTTCGTTGTCCTTTGAGCGAAGGTAATTAAGAGACTCCCTGCCGGTGACCGCCTCTATCCTTCTTATGCCGGATGCAACCGAGCCCTCGGAGAGTATCTTAAAGAGGCCTATCTGGCCGGTGGCGCTGCAGTGTGTGCCGCCGCAAAGCTCCGTGCTTGTGCCTGGCACGCTTATCACCCTGACCCTCTCGCCGTACTTTTCCCCGAAAAGCGCTATAGCGCCTCCTGCAGTCGCCTCCTTTATATCCATCTCCTCTGCCGTAACAGGCAGGTCTTGCATTATCTTCTCATTGACCATTTCCTCGACGGCATCGAGTTCGTCCCTGCCGAGGCCTGTGAAATGCGTGAAATCGAACCTGAGCCTCCCGGGGCCGACCAAAGAGCCTGCCTGCTTCACATGCTCTCCAACCACGGCCCTCAGCGCGGCCTGAAGAAGATGCGTTACTGTGTGGTTGCGCATTACCGCGCTCCTTCTTTCAGCATCCACCGAGCAGGCAAGCTTCTTCCAGACCTGAAGCGTCCCCTTCCGCACCTTTACGACATGGCTGATTACCCCCTCAAGGGGTTTTTTCGTATCAAGCACATCCGCCTTAAGCCCCCCGGCGTGCAGCATGCCGGTGTCTCCGACCTGCCCGCCGGATTCGCCGTAAAAGGGCGTGATGTCAAGGAATACCTCGCCTTCCTCGCCCTCTTTAAGCTCCTCCGTGACCCTTCCGTCCTTTAATATAACCTTTACGACCGCCTTGGATTCAGTGGCCGAGTATCCTGCAAATTCGGTTTTTCCGGCCTCTGAAAGAAGCCCCCTGTATATGGATGAGACTGCCGCCTCCTCGCCGACCCACGATGCCCTCGCCCGCTCCCTCTGGGCCTCCATTGCATTATGGAATCCCTCTTCGTCTATGCCCAATCCGGCATCAAGGGCGGCATCCTTTGCAAGGTCAAGGGGGAAGCCGTACGTGTCGTAAAGCTTGAATATTTCCTCCCCGGGTATGAACGAGGCATTTGAGCGGCCAGCCTCTGCGATAAGGTCATCGAGTATCTTTATGCCTTGCTCAAGCGTTCTGCCGAAGCGCTCCTCCTCAACCTTAAGCACCTTCATCGTCCGCTCGCCTTCGTCCGCCAATTCAGGATACACGCCGCCCATCGCCTGTGTGACGGAATCCACTATCTTAAAGAGCACGGGTTCTTCCCTGCCCAGAAGCCTTGCATGCCTTGCGGCCCTTCTGATAATCCTCTTTAAGACATAGCCCCTCCCCTCGTTGGAGGGCATCAGGCCGTCCGCCATGAGAAAGGATATCGCCCTCATGTGGTCTGCAATCACGCGTATGGAGGTGTCGGCCCCGGCGCCCCTGCCGTATGAGGCGCCTGTGTGCGCGCAGATTGAAGATATAATCCCGGAAAACAGGTCCGTATCGAAATTCGTGGTCTTATCCTGAAGCACGGCCGAGATTCTTTCAAGCCCCATGCCCGTGTCTATACTCGGCTTGGGAAGGGGGGTAAGCGTGCCGTGCTCATCCCTGTTAAACTGCATGAATACGAGGTTCCAGAGCTCAAGGTACCTGTCGCAGTCGCATCCGACGGCGCAGCCTTTTTTCCCGCAGCCCATCTCAGGCCCTTGGTCTATTATTATCTCAGAGCACGGGCCGCAGGGGCCTGTGTCTGCCATCTGCCAGAAGTTGTCCTTTGCCCCGAGCCTTACGATTCTGTCCTTGGGGACCCCGGCCTTTTCATGCCAGAGCCTTCCGGCCTCGTCGTCATCTTCGTATATGGAGACCCAGAGCCTGTCCTTTGGGAGCCCGTATCTTTCGGTAAGAAGCTCCCATGCAAAGGAGACGGCATCCTCTTTAAAATAATCTCCAAAGGAGAAGTTCCCGAGCATCTCAAAAAACGTGTGGTGCCTGCGGGTATGCCCCACGTTTTCTATGTCGCTGTGCTTTCCCCCGGCCCTTATGCACTTCTGGCAGGTCACGGCCCGGGCATAGGGCCTTTTCTCCTCTCCCAGAAAAACGGACTTAAACTGCACCATGCCCGCATTCGTAAAAAGGAGCGTGGGGTCGTGCCTCGGCATAAGGGACGAACTGCCCACCGGCTCATGCCCTTTTTCCTTAAAATATTCTAAAAAGCTTTTTCTTATGTCCGCGCTTTTCATAATTATTTATTATCAGCGTTTATTTTATCGGGATGTGCCGAAATATTTTTTTGGTGTGTGTTTACATACAATAGACTCAAGCATATCCAAATTTTTAAGATTTAGAAAGTAATGGCATTCTTCAACCAGTCTTTTAAAATCCGCTTTTCTTGCAAGCCAGCCGATACCATCAACAAAATTAATAAATACCCTCTTATCTCTATATCTCACATTTCTTTCCCTTACTTTTTCATATCCCTTAAACATATCACGCGCCTTGTTAGTTTGACCGCTTGATGTTGTTTCCTGAAAGGAGACCATAATAACAATATAGGGGTCTTCTTTCAAAGGAACGACCCAGTCTGCGTCTGTATGAATCAACTCGATTCTGCCCCTGTCATAAGGTATGCCATGCTGGGATTTTATCTTTTCGAGTTCGCCCTTAATGACATTCTCGACCTTCTGGCCTTTCAGGTTGCCATACCACTTTCTCGATTCCTGCTCTTTAATATTAAGTCTTCTTTTTATTTCCGGCTCTCCGGCAACCTCTTTGAGATTCAACTTTTCAAGATAATACCTCGGAAGAAGAGACTGAAGTTCCGTATCCTTAACCCCCTCAACCAGAAGTCTTGCAATGGTTAATGCAAAAGAGTTATCTTTCTTTAATTGAGCTTTAATTTTATCCATATGCCATTCTGAGTCAAACTCCGACCCAATTCTGCCAATCCTTCTAAGAAGGCTAACGATTCTCAGGAATTTCTCCTGAGAAAGCGCAATCTCGGCAAGGATTACTTCGAGAGCTTCTTTCTTCTCTGTCAGGTAGGAAGTTACGTTTTCGATAGTAATCGGTTTCCGTGCTATTCTCGCATCACTGGAGGCCCTTACAATAGCGTCAATCTTGGAATCGAGTTTATTTTCGATTTCTTCATCAATAAGAAATGCCGTTGCAGACTCCCATGCCTCTTCAAATGTGAGTTTCCGAGCTTCCTTGTTCAATGCATGAACTCCGCTTTTGCAGCTTTTAATGCCTTGCCCCAAGCAGGGAATGCTTCCTTGAATACTTCGATATTATAGCTGCTTAGCTTCTGTATGTCTCCTTCTGACGGAAGTCTGCCGATAGATTGGGCAATTCTAACTATCTCAAGTTGAAGTTCTTTTTTAGAAACATTACTTATAGCCTTTTTGGTAGGTTCTCTATGAATAAATCCAGCTTTTTTTAGTTGTAATATTTTTCTTCTCGTTATTTCAACGTATCGGCTATCGAGTTCAATAGCGACAAAGCGCCTTCCT
Source organism: Thermodesulfovibrionales bacterium (assembly GCA_030682405.1). Lineage (GTDB taxonomy): Bacteria > Nitrospirota > Thermodesulfovibrionia > Thermodesulfovibrionales > JdFR-86 > JAUXOF01. The sequence continues at coordinate 186 of JAUXOF010000083.1, read as the reverse complement.
GCCTTATAGGCCGCAATGGCAGTCGTGCCAACGCCGGAAAGAGCATCAAGGACAATGTCACCTTTATTAGTAGAAAGGAGTATTATCCTTTCGAGCAGTTTTTCGGGTAATTGACAGGGATGCCGATCGCGGTCTTTTTTGTGCTTAATTCTGTGGATATCCCCCCAAATATCCGTCAGGGGTAGC
>JAUXOF010000081.1 GCA_030682405.1 Thermodesulfovibrionales bacterium | reverse complement strand
CAACGAAAGGAAGGGACAATATCTAAATTTTTTTAACGCCCGTCTACTTTTATTATAATCATCTGCCTTTTGATATCAGTCATCGGAAGCCCGAGCGTAATGACCTCATAGTCTGCCTTAATCCCCTTAAGCTCTTCCTTTGCCCTCGGCCCCTTGCTAACTATCAGAAGCCCGCCTTTTTTAACCAGACGGGCAGACTTCCTTATGAACTCCTCCACACTAAAAAGCGCCCTTGTTACGGCAGCGTCAAATGGCTCCCCGCTTACATCCTCAACCCTCAGCCCGATTACTTCTATGCCCTGAAGCCCGAGCCGCCTTATGATATGCCTTAGAAAAGCGGACTTTTTCCTTGAAGGCTCAATCAGGCTTACATCAAGCTTAGGGCGGATTATCTTAAGCGGTATGCCCGGAAACCCCGCTCCGCTTCCGACATCCGCAAGCCTGAGGACGCCTTCTGGCAGGGCGCTCAGGTAGAGGCAGGAGTCGAGGAAATGCTTGATTATAATATCCTCGTCCGTCTTAAGCGAAGTCAGGTTATACGCCATGTTCCACTTTTTTATCTCTGAAAGATACGCCATGAAGGAATCTACCTGCCCCTCTGAAGGAACGATGCCGAGTTCCCCAAGCCCCTCTCTTAACAGCCTCCTGTCAGGCACTTCTTCTCTTCTTCTCTACATGGAGCATAATCAGGGTGAGGGCGGCAGGCGTTACGCCCGGAATCCTCCCTGCCTGTGCCATGTCAGAGGGCATGACCTCCTGCAGCTTGGCAAGGATTTCATTTGAAAGCCCGTTTATGGATTTATAGTCTATGTCATGGGGTATTTTCTTCTTGCCGGCCCGGCTGAGCCTCCCGGCATCCTCAATCTGCCTCTTTATATACCCCTCGTACTTCACCTCTGTCTCAACCAGCCTGCCGATATCACCGGTGACGGGTTTTTCGCCGTCCAGGGGCAGGAACTTTCCGAGAAAATCATAATTCACCTCCGGCCTCTTAAGCAGGCTCTCAAACGTTACGGCCTCATCCACAGGCGATGCGCCGAGCGACTCCAATGCCTTGTTTATCTCATCCGGCCTGACCCTCGTCTTTTTAAGCCTTTGTATCTCGCTCTTAATCGCATCCCTTTTTTCAATAAATCTCCTGTAGTCGTCCTCTCCCACGAGCTTGGCCCCGTATCCTTTGTCCCTGAGCCTGAGGTCTGCGTTGTCGTGCCTCAGGAGTAGCCTGTATTCGGCCCTTGAGGTAAACATCCTGTAAGGCTCGCTCGTCCCCTTTGTCACAAGGTCGTCTATAAGAACCCCTATGTAAGCCTCGTGCCTGCCTAATATAAGAGGCTCCTGATTTCGGATTTTCAGTGCCGTGTTTATGCCTGCCATAAGGCCCTGCGCAGCAGCCTCCTCGTAGCCCGACGTGCCGTTTATCTGGCCTGCAAGGAAAAGCCCCCTAACGGCCTTTGTCTCAAGGCTGTGCCTAAGCTGCGTGGGATATGCAAAGTCGTACTCTATGGCATAGCCCGGCCTCATTATCTCAGCCTCCTCAAGACCGGGTATCGTCCTTACGAATTTAAGCTGGATGTCGTATGGAAGGCTTGTGGAGATACCGTTTGCGTAATACTCCGTGGTGCAAAGCCCCTCAGGCTCCAAAAACACCTGATGCCTCTGCCTCTCTGAGAACCTTACGACCTTGTCTTCTATAGAAGGGCAATACCTCGGCCCGATGCCGCGTATCCTTCCTGTATAGAGGGGGGAGCGGTCGAGGCCGCCCCTGATTATTCCGTGAGTCTCCGGGTTTGTGTATGTTATATAGCATGGAAGCTGCGGGTTTGTGATGGCCTCCGTGCTGTAGGAAAACGGCACAGGCGGCTCGTCCCCTCTCTGAGGGGTTGTCTTAGAGAAATCCATGGTCTTTGCATCAAGCCTCGGAGGAGTGCCGGTCTTAAGCCTGCCCATTTTAAGCCCGAGTTCCCTAAGGGAATCGGAAAGCCCCACAGAAGGAAACTCCCCTGCCCTTCCGGCCTCAAAATTCTCAAGCCCTATGTGCATAAGCCCTTTAAGAAACGTCCCCGTGGTTACGATTACAGCGCCTGCTTCGTAAAATACTCCGAGGGAGGTAATCACGCCCTTAATCCTTCCGCCTTCTGCCACAAGCTTCTCTACCGAGGCCTGCTTCATGTCAAGCCCTGCCTGCTCCTCAAGCGCCCTTCTCATTGCCGACCTATAGAGCGCCCTGTCCGCCTGAGCGCGCAAAGACCGCACGGCAGGGCCTTTTGAGAGGTTGAGCATCCTAAACTGTATGCCTGAGGCATCCGTGACCTTTGCAGTTTCGCCCCCCAATGCGTCTATCTCCCTTACGAGATGCCCCTTGGCAAGCCCGCCTATGGCCGGGTTGCAGGAGAGCTGCGCAATGGTGTCAAGGTTCATGGTAAAAAGGCAGGTCTTCATCCCCATGCGCGAAGAGGCCAATGCGGCCTCGCACCCTGCGTGCCCCCCGCCTATTACGATTACGTCGTAGTGCATGTATCATATTAAAGCATTTTAAAGAGGAAACTGTTAAATTATGACCATGGTTGTTCGTATTGCGTTATAAAGAGATGACCGGTATGCATAAAAAGAGCATCCCCATAATCGCAGTCGTTTTATTTTCTTTTGCCGTTTACCTGAACTCCCTATCCAACGGTTTTGTGTACGACAACCATTTCATGATAGAGAATAACCCGTGGATAAAAGACATAAAGCACCTCCCTGATATATTCACAAAAGACATGTGGGCGTTCATGGGCAAATCAAATTACTATAGGCCGATTCCCCATCTGAGCAACATGGCGGTGTATCACGTCTTCGGGCCTGACCCGTTCGGGTTTCATTTATTTTATCTATCTGTCCATGCCGCTAACGCGGCGATAGTCTATCTCATTGCATCGATGCTCATAGCGAGGCCTGCGCCCTTTGCCCCGCTTGCCGCCGCCCTCTTATTTGCCGCGCATCCGGTCAACACGGAATCCGTCTTGGAGTCTTACGCCGAACCGTGCTTCGCCTTTTTCTTCCTCCTTTCGGTTTATTCCTACATGCGGGCTACAAGCGGAGACAGGCCCTCGAAGGCCGGGTACGCGCTCTCCGTTTTTTCGTTCTTCCTTGCCATGCTTTCCAAAGAAACGGCGATTATCCTGCCTTTCATGCTTATGGCCTATGACCTAATTAAAAAAGCGCCCCCCGTTCCCCGTACAGGGTTCAACGTCAGGCTGAAAAGATACATGCCGTATCTCGTCGCGGCTTTTTTCTACTTCGCCATCAGGTTAAGCGCCATCGGGGGGTTTGCGCCCGTAAGCGTCTACCCCGCATTAACCGGCTATAAGTATGCCGTCAACGTCCTTGTCCACTTCGCCATGTACCTTGAAAAACTCATCCTGCCCGTGGGCCTTAACGCCTATTACGAGGTCAGGCCCGTAGAGTTTCTCACCGGGATTAAAGCAGTCGCCTCTTTCGTAGCCGCCCTGATGTTTTCGGCGGCGCTTTATCTGTCGTGGAGAAAAAACAGGGCCTTTTTCTTCTGCCTCCTCCTTATAGCCGTCCCGCTTTTTCCGGCCTTCTACCTGATACGCAACCCTGTGGACGAATACAACACCTTCGCCGAAAGATACCTCTATCTGCCGTCCGCGGGTTTTGCCGTGGCCCTTGCCATGTCCTTGTCGTGGGCATATTTTGCCTTCAAACCCGCCTTTGGCAAAGCCCTCGGAGCGGCTTTTCTTGTCCTTATAGCCGCATATTCCGCCGGCACCGTATCGAGAAACACGGTCTGGAAGGACGATATCACCCTCTGGTCGGACACGGTAAGGAAGTCCCCGGCAATAGCTCTCCCCCGCGTCAACCTCGGGGCCGCATACAAGAACAAGGGACTGACCGATAAGGCAGAAGAACAATATCTCACGGCCATAAGGCTTACCCCGCGTCTTCCCACCGCGCATTTCAACCTCGCCAACACTTATATTTCAAAGGGGCTGACGGACAAGGCGATAGCCGAATACAACGCTGCCATAAGGCTTAAGCCCGAATACGCCGAAGCGCATAACAACTTGGGTAGGGCCTATATGTTAAAAGGGCAAACCGAAGACGCCGCTGCCCAATTCACAGCCGCAGTAAAAATCTATCCAGGCTACGCGGACGCCCACTTTAACCTCGGTTTTATTTACCTTAAAAAAGGCCTTCTTGATGAGGCGAAAACAGAGTTCGAGACCGTATTGAGATTAAACCCGGGCGACTCTTCCGTTTCGGAGCTTCTAAGGCAGATAGCAGAAAACCGCAGAGGGTCTTAAGAAAGCATCCAGCTTCGTGATATAATCTTTTAAAAGAAGTGAGGAGGCCATAGTGATACTCCATAAGGATATATTAAGCCTCATCGGCAACACCCCACTTGTGCGGATAAACCGCCTTTTGGGCGAAGGCGATGCCGAGGTGTGGGCCAAGCTTGAGGGGCTTAACCCCGGAGGGTCTGTTAAGGACAGGATAGCCCTTTCGATGATAGAGGCTGCCGAAAGGGATGGCAGGCTCAGGCCCGGCGGCACAGTCGTAGAGCCTACAAGCGGCAACACTGGCATCGGGCTTGCCATGGTCGCCTCTATAAAAGGCTACAAGCTCATACTTACGATGCCGGAGACCATGTCCGTGGAAAGAAGACAGCTTCTTGCCGCATACGGCGCGGAACTCGTTCTTACGCCCGGGGAAAAGGGCATGACAGGCGCGGTGGAGCACGCAAAAGAGATATGCGAGGCAAACCCGCATTACTTCATGCCGCAGCAGTTTGAAAACCCCTCAAACCCGGAGGTCCACAAAAGGACAACGGCCATTGAGATTATAAGCGGCCTCGGCGGCGTTCCGGACGGCCTTGTCGCAGGAGTGGGCACGGGAGGAACCATCACGGGAATCGGCGAGGCGTTTAAGGGCATGAGAAACGATGTCCTGATATTTGCCGTAGAGCCTGCCTCATCCCCTGTGCTTTCGGGAGGGGCGGCAGGGAAGCATAAAATCGCGGGCATAGGCGCGGGGTTCATCCCCGCAGTCTTAAACACAAGGATATACGACGAGGTGATACAGGTCACGGACGACGATGCCGCAGAGACCGCAAGACAGCTTGCACTGAAAGAAGGACTCCTTACGGGCATATCCTCAGGGGCCGCCATGTGGGCCGCCATAAAAGCGGCCTCAAGGCTTGGAAGCGGAAAAAGGGTGGTCGTGATACTTCCGGACAGGGGAGACAGATACCTATCAACAGGGCTTTTTGCCCAAGAATCGCCTTAAATGCCAAGCGCCCCCTGATACTCCTTCCAGAGGGCCTCTTTGCTCATCCCCGAATCTATGAAATCCCACGGAAGCGTCTCGGAGAATTCCTTATGCCTTGATATGTAAAAATCAGGGCTGATGCCGCGCTTGCTTGCGGCCTTCCGCCAGTCGGGCGTCACGAGCATCTCTTCAAGGACGCCTGAGATGCGCCTGTCGCCCATGGAAAAGAGGCCCTGCATATAGGCGTATTTCGGGACGTCGTGAAATACCTTTACCCCTTTCATGGGAATCAGGGCCTTCTTCAGGAGCTTAAGCCTCCTCTTTATGACCTCTGCCTTCTCCATCGGATGCCACTGAAAAGGGGTAAACGGCTTTGGGACAAAGGCGCTTACCGTAAGGATTACCATGCCTCTTTCAGACAGCCCCCTGATGCGCCTTACGAGGCCTGCGATGCCGGCTATGTCCTCGTCGGTTTCAGTCGGAAGGCCGGCCATGAAATAAAGCCTGAGCCTTTCCATGCCTTTTTGGAATATGAGCCTTGAGGTCTCTATAATATCCTCTTCGGTTATTTTCTTATTGATAACCCGCCTGAGCCTCTCGGTCCCTGCCTCCGGCGCTATGGAGACGCTCTTTGAGCCTTTCATAAGCCCGACGATGCGCGCGCTCTTTGGGCTTGCCCTTAGCGAGGTTATAGAGAAATCCACGCCCTCGATGCAAAGGACATCTTCAAGATAAGGGTAGTCCGTAAGTGAAGGCCCTATTATGCCTATTTTCTCCGAGACGCCTTTTGCGTCTTTTATCTCGTTTTTTATCGCATCGAGGGGCTTTTTGCGGGGCGGGTTATAGACATGCCCTGCAAGGCAGAAACTACAGTTCCATGGGCATCCCCTCATAGCCTCTATAAGATACATTCCTCGAAATTCGGTCTCAGACGTGATTATGGAAGGCGAAAACCGGACTTTGGATATGTCCTTTATAAACCTCCTTTTTATTACACCGGGAGCTCCGTAAAGCGCGCGCCTCTCGGAAATCATCCCTCCTCGGTCGTATCCGGTCTCATAGAACCGGGGCACGTAGAGCCCGTCTATGCGCAGGGAGTTTCTGAGGAGCTCGTCACGCGTCCGGGATTTCCCATACTCCTCGATAAATTCATAAAGCATCTCCTCTGCCTCTCCGGTAAAGGAGATATCAAAGAATTCGGCAAGGGGTTCGGGGTTTGAGAAAGCACACACCCCTCCGATTATTAAAAGGGGGTGATGCCCCCGCCTCTCTGAGGGACGCAGTGGGATTTTGGAAAGCTCAAGTATCCGGAGCACGTTGGGGTAGTCGTTTTCAAAAGAGACTGAGAAGGCAACAATGTCGAACCTTCCGAGCGGCCTTTTGGACTCAAGCGAGAAAAGCTCCGCACCCGTTCTCTCGTATTCCTCCATATCAGCGGCATCCGGCAGGAACGCCCTTTCGCAGAGCACATCGTCCCTTTTATTAAGGAGGGTGTAAATCCCCTGAAACCCAAGGTTAGACATGCCGACATGATAGGTGTTCGGATAAACAAGGCAGATGTTGAGCCTTCCGCCGGGTTCCTTAAATACAGTGCCCTTTTCCTTTTCAAGGAGGGCTTCCGCCTTCTCTATAAGTTTTCGGCTCATGGGGTTATTATACCGGGGTTTATCATAACGGCGTTTTTATTCTCTCACCCGCGCCTTATTCCGTATTCTACTTTACAATACCTAATATATCGGATTATAATAAAAATTAATGGTTAAAAAAGCATTTATTTTCACGGCGATTCTGCTTGCAGGCTTTCTGCTCGGGGGGGGCACCCTTCTGGTTCTGAACAAGGAGGCGTTTGCGCCGAGGTCCGTGTACTCGCCGAGGGTTCCTCTTCGGGTGGAGGAGGGAGGCAGGGCGTTTTCCGAGGTGGTAAGCGCTGTCTCACCCGCTGTTGTGAACATCTCGACTGTAAGGGTTGTAAGGCGTAAGTCGGTTTCAGATGACCCGTTTTTTGATTTTTTCAATGATTTCTTCGGGCAGTTTTATGATGCGCCCAAAAAATGGAAGGAGCAGAATATGGGGTCCGGGGTGCTGGTCTCCTCGGACGGCTATATAATCACCAACAACCATGTTGTCTCCGGCGCCGAGCAGATATCCGTCACGCTTTATGACAGGAGGACGCTCAAGGGCAAGGTAGTCGGCTCCGACCCCAAGACAGATATAGCAGTCGTAAAGATAGAGGCCAACGGCTTGCCCACTGTGCCGTGGGGTGATTCGGACAAGCTGAAGGTCGGGGAGTTTGTCCTAGCCATAGGCAACCCCTTCGGCCTCAACCATACAGTGACAATGGGCATCATAAGCGCCATGGGAAGGGCCAATGTCGGGATTGCAGAGTATGAGGATTTTATACAGACCGATGCGGCTATAAACCCCGGAAATTCCGGCGGGCCGCTTGTCGGCACGGACGGCAGGCTCATAGGTGTTAACACCGCTATTTTCTCAAGGAGCGGCGGGTATCAAGGCATAGGCTTTGCCGTCCCCAGCAATATGGCCCGTCTTTTGATGGAGGAGCTGATAAAAGAGGGCAAGGTGCTGAGGGGCTGGCTGGGGGTTGCGATTCAGGAGCTTTCGCCGGAGCTGAGCCTGAAATTCGGCTACGACAGGCAGACCGGAGCGCTTGTGGATGAGGTCGTGGCGGGAGGCCCGGCTCAGAGTGGCGGGATACGGCGCGGGGACATTGTGTTTGAGTATGACGGAAAGGAAATCACAGGCCCTGCGGTGCTTAAAAACCTCGTTGCGAGGAGCAGGCCGGGCAGGAAGGTGACAATCAAGCTGTTCAGGGATAATAAGGTCATCAGCGCCGTTGTTACGGTGACTGAGCCGCCCAAGGAGCCGGGCAGCATCTCTGAGGCCGTTCCTGAGGGCACAAGCCGGAATGCGTTTTCCGGGCTGAGCGTGATGGAGATGACGGAGGACGTCGCAAAACAGCTCGGCCTCAGCGCCGGCGAGGGCGGAGTGGTGGTCGTTAAGGCGCAACAGGGCAGTCCGGCAGAGGATGCGGGCATGAAAAGGGGCGATGTCATACACGAGATAGACAGAAAAGTTATCAAAACCCTCGGCGACTATAACAGGGCCGTATCAGGGATTAACCCGGAGGCGGCGGTTCTGCTTTATATCAGCAGGGGCGACAGAAAATTCTATTTGGCTGTCAATGTTTCATAGCCGGACATCTATGGTAGAGGCTTTAATATCAGACAAGGAAAGGAGTGATGAAATTGTTCGTAATCTTAAGGGCATTGATTGTTTCAGTGTTTCTGGTCTTCGGTTATCTTGCGGGCGGTAGGTTTGACTTTCCGTTAGCAGGCGGCATAGCAGGCATTCTTCTGGGCATTGCAGCGGTTTCAATGGAGCTTGCGCTTAAGAGGCTTCATGTGGGCTCGATTATCGGAGGGGTCGTGGGCCTTTCTCTCGGGATTTTCTCGGCCACGCTCATGCTTTATCCCCTGAAGGCGATAATCCCCGAAGGCTTCGGCGGCATCGTCTCGTTTGTGGTCGGTGCGGTTTTAGGCTACGGGGGGCTTCTATCCGGACTTAAAAAGGGGGAAAAGCTTACGGTCAGCGACCTCTTCAGGTCGCTGAAAGGGCAGGGCGGGGAGGGAAACCTCAAGCTGCTGGACACCTCGGTCATAATCGACGGCCGCATTGCGGATGTATGCGAAACCGGGTTTCTTGAGGGCGGGTTCATAGTCCCCCAGTTTATCCTTCAGGAGCTTCAGCACATCGCCGACTCCCCTGACTCCCTCAAGAGGGCAAGGGGCAGGCGCGGGCTTGACATACTGCACAGGATTCAGAAGATGGCCCATATAACGGTCAAGATAGTGGATGAGGACTTCCCCAAGATAAAGGAGGTTGACGCAAAGCTCGTTGCCCTCGGCAAGGCGATGAACGCAAAGGTCATCACTAACGACTTCAACCTTAACAAGGTGGCCGAGCTTCAGGGCGTCTCCGTGCTCAACATCAACGAGCTTGCAAATGCCATAAAGCCCGTTGTCCTGCCCGGTGAGACCCTGAGGGTATTTATAATCAAGGAGGGAAAGGAGCACAATCAGGGCGTTGCATACCTTGATGACGGCACAATGGTGGTCGTTGACAACGGCAGAAAGCTCATAGGCAAGAACGCCGAGGTCACGGTCACAAGCGTGCTTCAGACCACGGCAGGCAGGATGATATTTACGAAGCTCAAGGAAGACTACGAGAGGGAAGAAAGGGCCGGTAAGTAGCCCGATGGGACTGGCCGTCACAGCCGTTGTGCCGTCAGCCGGTGCCGGCACGAGGTTTGGCGCGGGCATGAGCAAGCCTTTTCTTGCGCTTCTCGGAAGGCCGCTTCTGGCGTGGACGCTGGCCGCGCTTGAGGCCTCGGAGGAGATAACCGAGATTGTTCCGGTCCTCAGGAAAGAGGACATGGAGGCAGGGCTTAAGCTCATAGAGGGCTATTCGTTTCCAAAGATAAAGAGGATAGCTGCGGGAGGCCATGAAAGGCAGAATTCGGTCTTAAACGGATTAAGGCTTCTGTCTCCGGGAGGCATCGTCCTCATTCACGACGGGGCAAGGCCCCTTGTTGATGTCTCCCTTATCAAAGACACCCTTGCCGCCATAGAGGGCTATGACGGCGCTATAGCGGCCGTGCCGCCTAAAGACACAATCAAAGAGGCAGGAGAGGATTCGGTCGTCTCAAAAACCCTGCTGCGCGGGAGCCTGTGGTCGGTGCAGACCCCGCAGGCCTTTCGTTATAATACGGTGATGGACGCCTATGAGAGGGCATCCGCAGAAGGGTTTTCCTCTACCGACGATGCAAGCCTCGTTGAAAGGTACGGCGGGAGGATAAAAATAGTCATGGGCTCATACAGGAACATCAAGATTACAACGCCGGAGGACCTCGCCATAGCGGAGATGTTTCTTAAGGGGGTTATGGCTGAAAAAGCGGTAACGGATTTCGCATGAGAGTGGGGTTCGGATACGATTCCCACAGGCTTGTTGAGGGTAGGAGGCTCGTCTTGGGCGGGGTTGAAATCCCATACCATAAGGGCCTTCTGGGCCATTCCGACGGGGATGCCCTTGTCCATGCAATCACGGATGCGGTAATCGGGGCGCTCGGACTCGGAGACATAGGGAGGCATTTCCCGGATACGGACATGACGTGGAAGGACGCCTCAAGCGTTATGATGCTTAAGCATATCGTCGGGCTTGTCCGCGCAAACGGGTTTGAGGTCTCATGGGTTGATTGCACTGTGATTGCCGAAGAGCCGAAACTCGCCCCGTACATGGAGCGCATGGAGGAGGCGGTATCGGCTTCCGGCATCCCTCATGGAGCGATAAACATCAAGGCCAAGACGAACGAGGGCATGGGCTTTACGGGCAGGGGCGAGGGCGTGGCCGCATACGCAGTCTGTCTTCTAAGAAAGCTCTGACACGGCCGTTAATCCAATAGAGGAAAACACAAAACCCTACAATAAGCGTTTGCGGAATTGACCCTCCGGCCGGGAAAGCATAAACTATCGGCATGAGACCCGACAGGCGGATAATAAGCTGGTGCCTCTTTGATTTTGCGAATTCAAGCTACTCGGCCGTCATAGCGGCCGTCATATTCCCGGTATACTACGCAAACCAAGTGGTCGGCGGAGGAGAGGGGGATTTATGGTGGGGCAGGGCGGTCTCCCTGAGCATGGCGATAGTGGCCCTTTCATCCCCGCTTCTCGGCGGAATTGCGGATTTCGGCGGCATCAGGAAGAGGCTCCTTTTCATCTACACCCTTATCTCCATCCTTGCGGTCTCGGCTTTTTCATTTCTCAAAGAAGGGATGGCGCTTGAGGGTTTCATACTGGTCGTTGTTGCAAACGTGGGCATGGAGGGCGGGATTGTCTTTTATAACTCCTTTCTTACCCAAATAGCGAAAGAGGAGTATCAAGGGAGGGTATCCTCGTGGGGCTATGCCGTGGGATATGCAGGCTCTATACTGTCTCTTCTGATTGCGCTTCCCTTTGTTACGAAAGGGTTTTATAGCGGGGCGTGGCTTACGGTGGCCCTGATGTTTTTTGTTTTTTCCATTCCGGCCTTTCTCTACCTGCCGCGGGATACGAAAGAGGGCGGGTTTGTGAGTGCGGCTTCAAGGGGCATGAGGTTTACATGGAGGACTTTTAGCGAGATATGGAGAAACAGGGAATCGAGAAAATTTCTCATAGCATATCTTATCTACGAAGACGGGGTGAACACGGTCATCGTGTTTTCAAGCCTATTTGCAGCAGCCACATTCGGGTTTCAGTCCCCGGAACTGATAGGGCTTTATATCACCGTGCAGGTTACGGCCCTTGCCGGCGCCTTTCTTATGGCAAGGCCTATTGATTTCTGGGGGCCTAAAAAGGTGGTTTCATTGACCTTAGTGCTGTGGACACTTGTTACGGTCTTTGCCTTTTTTGCAGTCACCAAGCTCCAGTTCTGGCTGATAGCCTCTGTTGCAGGCATAGGGCTCGGCTCTGTTCAGGCGGCCACGAGAGCCTTCTTTGCGCAGTTTATCCCGGAGGGGCATGAATCGGAGTATTTCGGGGTTTACTCTATGGTGGGTAAGTCATCGGCGGTCATCGGGCCGTTACTGTTCGGTTACATATCAACCGCCGCCGGAAGCCAGAGGCCGGCCATACTTGTTGTCGCCCTGTTTTTTCTTTCGGGTCTGATAATCGTCAGGATGATTAAAGGCGGAGGGCCGAATGTCAAAAAACTACCTGTCAAGAAGGTCAGCGGGACTCTTTAGTTACGGCAGTCTCTATGTTTTTGGATGCGGTGATTTTACGCGCCATGGAGACGGCTTCGTGTTTGCTGCTTAGCTTTGCGGCAACCACCCTGTAAGCGGGTTTGCCGCCTATGGCCGACTGATGGATTGAGGCCTCCTGTCCCTTGGCCTTGAGTTCCTGCT
>JAUXOF010000080.1 GCA_030682405.1 Thermodesulfovibrionales bacterium | reverse complement strand
GGGCTTTTGATTGAGGAGGAACAGGAAGAAACCTCGGAGGATACCGGCTGGGACAGCGACTGGGGAGCCGGCGGCAGCAGAAAGGACATATCCTCTCTCGCGGCCCTTACGCAGGAACTGAGGTTTCCGAACTCCACATCCGAAATAACGCTGCTCATACTCAGGTTTGCAAGCGAGATATTTCAGAGGGGCGTGCTTTTCATGGTGGGCGACAATAAGATTTCCGGACTCGGACAGTTCGGCCTCGGTATGGACGATGCCGACCAGAAGATACGGCAGACGGTGTTATCCTACAATGACAGCCCCTTTCTGGCCGATATCATAAAGGAGGGCCGCCATTATAAAGGGCTTGTTGAAAAGGACAAGGGCATGGAGGCGATGCTCGAGGAACTTGGGGAGGATTGGCCTTCGGAGGCTGGTATTTTTCCCCTCGTCGCCGAGGGCAAGGTGGTTGCCCTGCTTTATGCCGATAACCTGCCGGAGGACGGGGAAATAGGGGAGACGGAGGGGCTTGAGATATTCATCAGTCAGGCCGGGCTTGCGCTTGAAAAGGCGATACTGCACCGCAGGTTGCAGGAGTTTGAAAAAAGGGGTTGAAATCTTGATGACTTTTAATCGTCTATTCTGGTAAAATCAAGCAGCTATTTTAACGGAGGGCGGGGTTTAAGCCGTGAGCTTATGAAATCCATTCTTATAGTTGAGGACTCCACAACGACACGGGCGATGATAAGGGCCGTGATTGAGGATGCCGGGGATTTCGAGATAGTTGAGGCGGCCACCGGCTTTGATGCCCTCAAATGCCTTCCGGCGCACAACTTCGACCTCATCTTAACCGACATAAACATGCCTGACATAAACGGCCTTGAACTCATAAATTTTGTCCGCAATGACGAAAGGTTCAGGCCCATTCCCCTTATTATCGTCAGCACTGAAAAGAGCGAGGAGGACAAGAAGCGGGGGATGTCCCTCGGCGCAAGCGCCTACATCACAAAACCCTTTAAGGCCAAGGAACTTCAGGATATGGTTAAAAGCCTCATGAAACTGTAACCGAGGCATGACCGAGTTATGAAAGGTTCAGAGAAAGAATTTATAGCGGAAGCCGAGGACATACTTGAGGAGTCCGGCAGGCTGCTTCTTGAAGTTCAGGATACCTACAAGACAGGGACAAACCCTGATACGGTTAATGCGCTTTTCCGCTCCCTGCACACGCTGAAAGGGCTTGCCGGGCTGTTCGGCTACGCTGCGGTAACCGACATAAGCCATGCGCTGGAGTCGCTCCTTGACGATATCCGTCTCGGAAAGGTGGATATAACCGAGGATATAATCCAATTCCTATTCAAAAGCATTGATACCTTAAGGGATATCATCGCCGCGGTAAAGGAAGGCGGCGAGCCCGAAGTAACGGCATATCTGAACGATATAGAGTCCTTCAGAAAGTCAATTGCGCGCAGCGCCGGCTTGGAGAGCCTTAAAGGCATTTTCGATGAGGCGATGCTGAAGGTGCTCTCCGACTATGAGGAACACCGGCTTAAGGCAAACATCAAAGAAGGCAGGGGCATATATCAGGTCAAGACCGTCTTCGGCCTTTCGGACTTTGACAAATCCCTTGAGAATGTATCAAAGTCCATAAAATCCATTGGAGAGCTTATCTCCACGCTCCCGACCTCCCGGAACCTGCCGCCTGATTCCATAGGGTTTATACTATTATTTGGAAGTTTAAAGCCGCCGGCCGAGATTAAAAAAACTATAAATTACGATGTTTCCGAACTCCTCGGCCCCAGGGTCGAAGCCTCAAAGCCGCAGGAGATAAAGGAGACATCCATTAAGACTACATCTACCACCGTGAGGGTGGATATCGAGAAGCTCGACAGGATACTCAACACCATCGGGGAACTGACCCTCGCCAAAGGGGCCGTAACGAGAATCAGCGCGGAAATGGCCGAAAACTACGGCCACAATCCCTTTGTCATAGATATGCACAAGATATCCCAGACACTTGACAGAAGGCTTGCCGAACTGCAGGACCAGGTGCTTGAGATACGGATGGTGCCGATAGGCCAGATATTCGGAAGGCTCTCTCAGGTAATCAGGAGATACTCAAAGGATGTCGGCAAGCAGATAGAGCTTGCAATGTACGGCGAAGACACCGAGCTTGACAAGTATCTTGCCGAGGAGATAATAGACCCCCTTGTCCATATCGTAAGAAACGCCATAGACCACGGGATAGAGCCGCCGGAGGTAAGGAAGCGCAAAGGCAAAAAGGAGGTAGCCTCGGTCTACCTTAAGGCATTCCAGAAGGGCAACCATGTCGTCATTGAGGTCAGGGACGACGGGGCAGGCATAGACATTGAGAAGATACGGCAGAAGGCCATTGAAAAGGGACTTATAGAGAAAGGCATGGAACTGCAAAGGCGTGAGATGATTGAGCTTATCTTCATGCCCGGTTTCAGCACAAAAGAAGTCGTAAGCGAGGTATCGGGAAGAGGGGTGGGGCTGGACATAGTCAGGGACAAGCTTTCAGCCCTCGGCGGCTTTGCGGACGTCGAGACCGTAAAGGACGCGGGCACAACATTCATCCTCACCCTGCCCATAACGCTTGCGATAATCAAGTCCCTCACCGTAAGGGTGGGCGGGGAAAAATTCGCCATACCCCTGACAACGATATCCGAAACTCTTGTTATAGAGCACCGCAATTTCCAGACCATAGAGGGGAGGGAGGTCTATAACCTAAGAGGGGTCATGCTGCCGATGGCAAGGCTTAAAACCCTTTTCGATATCGGGGCCGACGCTTCCGAAAGGTCTTTTGCCGTTGTAGTCGGGTTCGGCGAAAGGAGCATAGGGCTTTTGGTGGATGAGCTTCTCGGCCAGCATGAGATAGTCATAAAGTCCCTCGGGGATTACTTCAAGGGGCTCAAGGGGTTTGCAGGTGCGGCTGAGATAGGCAAGCACGAGGTCATACTCGTCATTGATGTGGAATCCGCGATTGAAGAGTCGTTGAAGCAAAAGGGACTTGTGCATGTATGAAAATTTTTACAGCCTGGCTTTAAAACCGTTCAGCAAGACGCCGGACCCCAATTTCCTCTTCATGAGCAAGGCGCACGAAGAGGCCCTTGCAAGAATGCAGTATGCGGTGGAGGAGAAGGAACTGATTCTTCTTACAGGGGAGGTAGGCTGCGGCAAGACAACCCTGACAAGGGCGCTTATAGATTCCCTTAACGAAAAACACAGGGTAATCCTTATCCTCAACCCAAGGCTGACGCCGTCTCAGTTTCTCAGGCATGTCGTGAAACGGTACGATGTCGAGATACCGTCGAATTTCAAGGACAGTCTACTGGACACCATATACGAAAAGGTGTATCAGGATTATGAGGCAGGCATCACCCCTGTGATAATCATAGACGAGGCCCAGCTCGTTCCCGATAAGCAGACGTTCGAGGAGATACGGCTTCTTACCAATTTCCAGCTTGACGACTCCAATATGCTAAGCCTTATCCTTGTCGGACAGCCGGACCTCAAGAAAAGGCTTAACCACAAAACATATTTCCCGCTCAAGCAGAGAATAGGGCTTTTTTACCATGTGGGTCCGCTCGCCGAAGACGAGATAAAGGGCTACATGGAGCACAGGATTGCGATTGCAGGCAGAAACGACATGCTTTTTACGGACAGCGCCATAAGGGCGATGTACAAGTATTCGGGCGGCATACCGAGAATAATAAACAACATGGCCACTGCGGCGCTGCTTGAGGGCTTCGGCATGGGCCGAAACCTGATTGATGAACCGATTATACATGCAGCGGCAAGGGAAGTCGGAATGGATCCGTCACGGGACAATTAGGCTGCGCTACTCCCTATATTTGAAACCACTTCTTCTTTGACTTCAGGTTCGAGAGAATCAGTTTTAGCTCCTTGAGCTCGCCTAATATCTCGTTGTGCCTTGCCTTTGAGTCTTTAATCTCCCTTGAGAGATCTACTAATGTGTTTTCGACATAATTGGATAATTTGGAGAAGCTCTTAAGGGGCATCTCCGCTTTCTGTTCTTTTACATCCCTTGACAGTCCCTCGACCGCCGCTTTCAGGGAATCAACCGCGCCTGCAAGCTCTTTAAGCATGGCTTCAAACCTTTTTTCCATCTCAACCCTTTGCGCCTCGGATGCAAAACCAGCGGGTTTTTCTTCATATATATCCTCTGAAATGCTTGTCCGTAATATCTCCTCTTCTAATTTTTCAATATCCTCTATTGCCTCACCCATGGGAATCTCACCGGGAAGGGTTTCCTCTAAAAGCGGCTCTTCCATTGGAGCCTCCTCCGACGGGAAGGATTCCTCGATTATTCCTGACGGCAGTGCGCCCCCATACGCTGTTGTCTCTATTGCCGGTTCAGCCTCCTTGTCTTCAAGGCCGCCCCATGAGACCTCTTCTCTGGCCGGAGATATTTCCGCTTCAATGTCTGTCTCGTCCGGCTTCTCCTCCTCAGGCGGCCCTATCGCCACGTGATGCTTCTTTGAGATGTCCTGTAGAAGAAGTTTTGTGGTAAGCTGGAAAGTGTCCATAACGCCGGTGCCGTCAATCGCTGCTGCATTTACATGGGGGTAGTCGTTTATTTTCAGGTCCCTGTCAAGCTCCGCCTCGGACAGGATATTGGCGAGGTCTCTTTTGTTATACTGCAGCACAACCGGTATATTGTCAGGGTCTATGTTGTTTGCCTCAAGGTTTTCCCTCATGTTCTGAAAGCTTTCTATATTCTGCTCCCTCATGTCCCGCTGGGAGTCGGCAACAAACACGACGGCGTCTGCGCCCCTCAGGACGAGCTTTCTTGTGGCATTGTACCTTACCTGTCCGGGCACGGTGTAGAGTTGGAACCTTAGGGAGAAGTCTTTTATCTTGCCGAGTTCAATAGGAAGGAAGTCGAAAAAAAGCGTCCTGTCCGACTCGGTCGAAAGGGAAAGGAGTTTGCTTTTTTTCTTCTTGTCCAAAATAGGATGCAGGTATTGAAGGTTTGTGGTCTTTCCGCTCAACCCCGGGCCGTAGTAGACCACCTTAATCGTTATTTCCTTTGAGGCGTAGTTAAAAAGGGCCATTGGTCAAATTATAGCAAAAACGCCGTTTCTCGTGCTGTGCTTGACCCTGTACATGGCTTCGTCGGCAACCCTGAGAAGGTCTTCCTTTGTCTTTGCGCTTTCAGGGTACGACGCCACGCCGAAGCTCGAGGTCATCTTGAGGCCGTAGCCCTCTTTCTTTAGGAAGACGTTTGATTCCACGGCCTTTCTTATCCTTTCTGCAATCCTCACGGCATCGTCCGAAGCGGTCTGCGGAAGTACGATTACGAACTCGTCTCCGCCGTAACGGGCGACTATGTCTATTGTGCGCAGCTGGTTTATCAGCAGCTGCCCCATCTCCACAAGCACCTTGCTTCCCACAAGGTGGCCGTAATTGTCATTGATATTTTTGAAGTAATCCACGTCCATGAATATCAGAGAGAGGGAGGTGTGGTACCGGTTGCTCCTTATGACCTCGGTCTCGATAGTCCTGTTAAGGTACCGCGTATTGAAGAGTTTCGTAAGGTCGTCCGTTATCACAAGCTCTTCCATTTTCTGATAAAGGGATGCGCGCTCTATTGCCAGCGCGGCCTGATTTACAAGCCTGAGGATAAGGTTGAGGTCATCCTTTGTGAACTGTTTGCCGGTCGTCTTGTTTACGACCTCAAGCACGGCAATAGTCTGGTCCTTGCTCTTTATGGGGATGCACATGAGCGACTTGGTATTGTAGTGTATCTCCCTGTCTATCCTGCATGAAAACCTTTTATCCTTCGTGACGTCGGCCACAACAACCGGAATGCCTTTCTTTGCAACCCAGCCGGCAATGCCCTCGCCGGACTTGAGCCTGAACTTTTTTATCTTCTTTTTCGCCCTTCCTTCGGTCTTCTCAAAGACAAGGTCTCCGGTCTCCTCGTCCACCATGAGGATTGACCATGCCTCGGCCTTTGTCATTTCCTTGACCTTCTTCATTATCATGACGAGCACTTCGTTTATCTCTATGGAGGACGTCAGCATCTTATTGATATCTTCGTAAAATGCAAGCTCTTTCCTGACGAGGTTAAGCTCGTCCCTGAGTGTGTCCCTATTGCCTTGAGATTCCAACTCCTTGATTAAGCGCGCCGTGAAATAGAGCAAATCCTTTTCAGACGGGCTGTGCAGGGGATATGAAAGAGGCTCCTTGAGCCACTGTGTCAAGCCCTTATTGGAAGGCCCAGTAGAAACCACAAGCTTGGGTATGTGCCTTAATGACTTAACCAATTGTTTTAAAGCCGGCGCTCTGTAGGATTTATCGATTATCAACAGGTCTGCCTTTAGTGCGGCAGGATGGGACTTGGCCGCGGCATTGAAAACCGAGACCTCATATCCCTTTGAGGAAAGGACGTTTTTGTAGCTTTCTATCCCCTCGCCTACAAGGAGTAACTTAGGCATTCGCACCGCAACATTTTTTGTATTTCCTGCCGCTGCCGCACGGACACGGCTCATTTCTCCCTATTTTCTTGCCTTTTGTCACAGGCTGATGGACATCCGAGCCTTCGCCCCTATTATACACCAATCTCTGCCTGTGTGCAGACCTTTGTATCTCCTGCTCCTTTCTTAACTGGATCTTAAAGAGCCTGCTCAGGGCCTCCGTGGTTATCCTGCCGGTCATTTCGGTAAATACGTCGAACGCCTCTTTTTTATACTCCGTAAGCGGGTCTCTCTGGCCGTACCCCCTCAGGCCGATGCCCTCTTTTAGATGGTCCATACCGAGGAGGTGGTCTTTCCACTGCGAGTCCACGACCTGAAGCAGAATCACCTTTTCAAGGTACCGCATCATTTCGGCCCCTACCTCGGATTCCTTATTCTCGTAAACCCCCTTCAGTGCGGAGACGAGGGCGGCCTTTAAGTCTGCCCTGTCGCCGGGCAGGGCGTCAGGCTCAAGCGGCAGAGAGAAGATGCCGTAAGCGGCGTCCCTAAACCCCTTCATATCCCACTGTTCGCTGTGTTTGCCTTCGGGGCAGTAGATGTAGAGGAGTTCGTCCACTTCGTCTTCCATCATCCCCAAGAGCCTTTCCCTCAGGCCCGTGCCGTCGAGTATTTCACGCCTGAAGGCGTATATCTCGGCCCTCTGCTTGTTCATCACGTCATCGTATTCAAGAAGGTGTTTTCTTATATCAAAGTTATGCGCCTCCACCTTCTTCTGCGCGCTCTCGACGGCCCTGGAGACCATCTTGTTTTCAATCGGCACATCGTCTTCCATGCCGAGCCTGTCCATAAGCCCTGAAATCCTGTCCGAGCCGAATATCCTCATAAGGTCGTCCTCAAGGCACAGGTAAAACCTCGATGAACCCGGGTCTCCCTGCCTTCCTGAGCGTCCCCTCAACTGGTTGTCTATTCTCCTTGCCTCATGCCTTTCCGTGCCGAGTATGTGCAGCCCGCCTGCGGCCACGACCTTTTCCCTGTCCATCAAGCATATCTCAGAGGCCTTTTTGCGCGCCTCCGCAATCTCCTCCTCAGGGGGTTCGGGACTGTTCATTAAAAGTTCCCTCGCAAGGCCCTCGGGGTTGCCTCCGAGGATGATGTCCGTGCCCCTTCCCGCCATGTTTGTGGCAAGAGTGACTGCCCCGTTTCTGCCTGCCTGTGCGATAATCTCGGCCTCTCTCTCGTGATATTTTGCGTTTAGGACATGATGCGGAATATCATTTTTCTTGAGCATATGGCTTAAAATTTCCGACTTTTCAATGGAAATGGTGCCGACCAGAACCGGCTGTCCCTTTTTGTAATGCTCCTTTATATCTCTGATGATGGCGTTGAATTTGCTTTTTTCGGTCTTGTATATAAAGTCCGGGTGGTCTGCCCTTATCATGGGCCTGTGGGTCGGCACGACTATGACGTCGAGGTTGTATATCTTGGCAAACTCCGCGGCCTCGGTGTCCGCGGTGCCGGTCATGCCGGCAAGCTTGCCGTACATCCTGAAATAGTTCTGGAATGTTATCGTAGCAAGGGTCTGGTTTTCGCTTTCTATCTTCACGCCCTCCTTGGCCTCTATGGCTTGATGGAGGCCGTCCGACCATCTCCTGCCGGGCATGAGCCTTCCTGTGAACTCGTCCACGATTAAGACCTCGCCGTCCTTGACGATATAGTCCACGTCTTTTTTGAATAGGCTGTGGGCCCTCAGGGCCTGAAGCACATGATGGACAAGCTCTATGTTGGAGGGGTCGTAGAGGTTTCCCGCGCCCAAAAGCCTTTCGGCCTTTATATTGCCTTCTTCTGTAAGCACTGCCGTCTTTGTCTTTTCCTCGATGGTGTAATCAGTGTCTTTTTTAAGGCTCGGCACTATCTGGTTTATCTTATAATACTTGTCCGTGGACTCCTCGGAAGGGCCTGATATTATAAGCGGCGTCCTTGCCTCGTCTATGAGTATGCTGTCAACCTCGTCCACGATGGCGTAATTGAGTTCCCTCTGGACGTAATGGGAGATGTCGTATTTCATGTTGTCTCTGAGGTAATCGAACCCGAATTCGTTGTTTGTGCCGTAGGTTATGTCAGAGCCGTAAGCCGCCTGCTTTTCCTCGTCGTTTAGGCCGTGTATGATTACGCCGACGCTGAATCCGAGGAAATTATAGACAGGCCCCATCCAGAGGGCATC
Source organism: Thermodesulfovibrionales bacterium (assembly GCA_030682405.1). Lineage (GTDB taxonomy): Bacteria > Nitrospirota > Thermodesulfovibrionia > Thermodesulfovibrionales > JdFR-86 > JAUXOF01. The sequence goes on along the minus strand of JAUXOF010000080.1, from coordinate 35,853 downwards.
CCTCTTTGCGAGGTAGTCGTTGACGGTAACGACGTGGACGCCTTTTCCGGTTAGGGCGTTAAGATAGACAGGCAGTGTGGCAACGAGGGTTTTGCCCTCTCCTGTCTTCATCTCCGCGATTGTGCCTGCATGAAGCACTATGCCGCCTAATATCTGGACATCGAAGTGCCTCATCCCGAGGGTTCTTTTTGACACTTCCCTGACAACGGCAAATGCCTCAGGCAGGATGTCGTCCAAGGTTTCTCCGGCCTCAAGCCTGCCTCTGAACTCCGCGGTCTTTGCCTTTAGCTGTTCGTCCGAAAGTGGGGCGACCTTCCCCTCTAAGGAGGTTACCTCCTCCACAAGCGGCCAGAGGCGCTTAATCTCCCTTTCGTTCCGGGTGCCGAAAATCTTGCTTAGTATAGCGTTTACCATATCTACATATAATAAAAAAGATTATAGGATTATATCAAATGCGTCCGATGCTATGACGGAAAAAGCCCTTTGAGCCGCAAAGCCATATCCATTGGGCAGTTAACCGGCAACGGCTATCCTACATTCCCAACCCAGACAATATGCTTCTTAAATGGGCCGTTCTTTAGGGCTTCGTAGAGCTTGCGGTCGGCTGTAACCATCCTGCCTTTCAGAAGGGCGGCAAGCGCAACGTACAGGCAGTCGTAAAAACTCCTCCCAGTACTTACGGCTATCGAGTATGCCGAATCCCGCAAGGGTCCAAAAGGGTGCTTTTGCAAAGGAACACGGTTCAGCGTAGAACGGACTTCTTCGCCTTCGTCCACGTTGATTATACCCCGCCGGATCCACTTGCAGATTATGCCGTCCATCTCCAGCATAAAAAAGTCCGGCGCTTGGAGTTCATGTCCCCTATTGAGGAGCGCAAGGGCATTTGCTGAATACTCTTCCTCGGTAAACCACTTTGCGGCGACACTTGCGTCAACTATGTGGGTTTTCACCTGTCCCTGTCCTCGCGAATGAGTTCAACGCTGTTCGGGAACTTGCGCCCCTTGAATTTCTTACGTGTCTTTTCAACAAGGGCGCGGGCCATCTCCACGTTCACCTTCGGCTCATGCGCCGCCTGCTCAAGAATCAACCTTACCTCGGACTGGAGAGAGCGGCCGTCTTTCTTCGCGCGGCTTTTAAGGCGTCCTACGACTTCTTCATTCAGGTCGCGGACCAGTATCTGTGCCATAAATAATCTCCTCCTTCCATGATATGCTATCATAACGATAGCATATGTTTTTTACTCTTGTCAACGCCTCTTTTATAGTTAACCAGATAGACTAAGAAGCAAAAAACATGGTAGTTTATTGGATAATGAAGAAGTTCAGCATAAAGACCTTCGGCTGTCAGATGAACGTCCACGATTCCGAGAAGATGGCCGGAATCCTTAAGGCAAGCGGAATGGCCCAGGCAGAGGACCAGAGCGACGCCGACATTATAATATTCAACACCTGCAGCATCAGGCAGAAGGCCGAGCAGAAGTTCAGAAGCGAACTCGGAAGGATTAAGTCAGTAAAGAAAAAGAGGCCGGGCGTAAAGATAGCCGTGGCCGGATGCATAGCCCAGCAGAGGGGAGCGGAGATTTTTAAGAGAGCCGGGCATGTGGACTATGTTATCGGGCCGCAGAATATACATCTCATTGGGGATATGGTTAAGTCCGAGGGAGTTAAAAAAACCGCATTGGAAGACAACCCGGACATCGCAGGGCTTGAGCTTCCTGCCTTGAGAGGGGAAAAGGGTAGGGCGTGGGTTTCAATAATGTACGGCTGCAACAACTTCTGCTCATACTGCATCGTGCCCTATACGCGGGGGAGGGAAAAGAGCAGGGCATCGGAGAGCATCCTCAGGGAGATACGGGGGCTTGCAAAAGACGGATTCAGGGAGGTAACCCTGCTTGGGCAAAACGTCAATTCCTTTAGAAGCGATACGGATTTCCCCGAACTGCTGCATAAGATAAACGAAATAGAGGGGTTAAAAAGGATACGCTTTGTCACTAACCACCCAAGAGACCTCTCAGATAGGCTCGTAGAGGCTATGGAGAGGCTCGATAAGGTCTGCGAGCACATACACCTTCCGCTTCAGTCAGGCTCAACAAGAATCCTCGGGCTTATGAACAGGGGCTATGCTTACGGAGATTACAAAGAGAAAATAGACAAATTAAGGGATAGAATGCCTGATATCTCAATCACTTCCGATATAATCGCAGGATTTCCGACAGAGACGGATAAAGACCACGGGGATACGGTAAAAGCCCTTGGGGAAATAGGGTTTGACGGTATATTTGCGTTTAAATTCTCGCCGAGGCCGGGGACCGCTGCATCGCTCATGGAAGGACAACTCCCTGAGGACTTAAAGGCAGAAAGGCTGCATGAGATACTCCGCATACAGGACGGCATAACTCTTGTTAAAAACAAGGGGCTTGAGGGCTCGATAGCGGATGTCCTTGTAGAAGGTCTAAGCCAGACCGACGGCGACAGGCTTACCGGCAGGACAAGGACAAATAAGATAGTGAATTTTAAAAAAGACCCCGGCATTTCAGCCGGAAGCATCATTAGGGTCAGAATCCTTGAGGCCAAAAAACACTCGCTCAAAGGGGAGGTTGTTTAATACTAAAGGTTTCGTTTCTCAGCTTAGGGTGCAAGGTTAATCAGGCAGAGGTCTCTTTCATGGAGGGAACCCTGAGAAACTACGGCTTTGAGGTCGTCTCCCTCGGCGAAGCTCCGGACATCTGCATTGTCAACACCTGCACAGTAACCTCTAAAAGCGATTACCAGTCCAGACAATTAATTAGAAGGGCGCATAAGGCAGGGGCGAAAGTTGTGGTGACAGGGTGTTACTCTGAGTTGAACAAGGACTCTGTTAAGAAGATGGAAGGGGTTGTTAAGGTAGTCGCCAATAAAGAAAAATATAATTATATCAATGAGATAACAGGTAAAAATGGAGGTTTTGCATTAAATTTCTCCTCAAGCCGCACCCGGCTGACATTAAAGGTTCAGGACGGATGCGACTCTTCCTGCAGCTACTGCATAATCCCAAAGGCAAGGGGCTCATCAAGGAGCGCTGCCCCTGAGGGCATAGTTTCAGAGGTCAAAAGGGCTGTTGAAGCAGGAAAAAAAGAAGTAGTTCTTACCGGAATACATCTTGGCGCCTATGGCCATGACCTAAGGCCTGAAATGACTCTTTCCGGGCTGGTTGAAGGGATTCTGGATAAGACTGGGGTTCAGAGGCTGAGGTTAAGTTCCATAGAGGCTACGGAGATAGATGAAAGGCTTTTGGGGCTTTTTAAGAACGAAAGGCTCTGCCGTCACCTTCACATACCGCTTCAGAGCGGGGATGATAATATATTGAAATCAATGAATAGGAGCTATAATGCAGGATATTTTGCCGATAAGATAATGAGCATAAGCAGGCTTTATCCCGGCATTTCCATAGGCACGGATGTTATAGCCGGGTTTCCCGGCGAAGGGGAAGCCGAGTTCCGAAATACATGCAATCTAATAGAAAGGCTTCCGTTTTCATATATCCATGTGTTTCCTTTTTCTCCGAGGCCTGAGACAAAGGCTGCGGAGATGCCCGGAAGCGTTAAGGATTCCGAGAAGACAAAAAGAAGCGCCTTGCTGAGGGCGCTTTCAGAAAGGAAAAAGACAGGGTACATGCTCGGGCATATCGGTAAAACACTTGATGTCCTCATGGAAGAAAGGCTTCCGGACGGGTCATGCAGCGGGACCTCAAGTAATTACTTGAAGATAAAGGTCATCAGCAAAGAGAAACTCAGGGGAACCATTGTCAGAGTAAGAGTTCAGGGGATGGATAACGGCCTGCTTTTGGGGAAACCTGAAAATTAGTTTTAACCCCTTGAATTTTCATTCTTTTTGTCGTGCTCAAAAGGTTCACACAAGCTGGTAAACCTATATCCCGCAACAACACAAAAGAAGATTAACCATGCTTAGCAACAAGTTCTAAACATGCAGTGTTCAGAGGAAATGTCCGATAAGATATATTATGTTAAATTCAATATCTGTAATCAGGGGCAGGTCTTTTTAAAGGCAATGACTTAGGGGCCAAACTTTTGAAGTCCGGTTTAAAGATGTCCCTCAACTCAGCGCTTAAGCAGGAAATTCCGGCCTCTTAGATGTTTTGAGATGCTTTAGAGCCTGTGCCCTACTCCGTATCTTTCCGGTAAACTGAAGGCTTTTCATCTTATTTATTATTTTTCCGAGTTCAGGGCCGGTCTTGATGCCTGTCAGCCTCATTATCTCCTCTGAACTCAATATGCCCCTCTTTTTTATCCTGAGGAACCGTTGAGCATCTTTAATTAAATCCAACCGTCCGGTTAATATTAAAAGGTCTGTCAGGGCATCTCCGCATTTACCAAAAAGCTCAAAGACCCTTCCCATGTCTTCCCTTCCCATGTCTTCCCTTGACAGGTTGCTGAACTCTCCTCTAAGCCTGCTTACAGCGTCAACCCTCTTTCCGACAGCAGAGCTGAGGCTTAAAAGGCTCTTTTTGAGTTCCGAGCCGGTCAATACCGCCTCAAGCCTGAGCAGTCCGACATATGAAAGGTCCTGCGGGAATCGTGCAGCCGTAAGTCTTCTTACATTAGGGATTTTATTAAGATTTGGCTCGATTTTAGAAATAATATTAATATTTGTAGCTAATGTATTAAAAGATAAGGATATAATTTCAGTTAGGATTCCGTCCTTTAGCGCTGCTGACAAGGCTTTTTGAGGGCATTTTCCATTAAGAAGCTTAAGAAACTCTAAAGTAATCCTTTCACGCGCAGGGTATTTTATGAGAGCTGATAGAGCCCTGATGTTCTTCCTCGTTGAGCTTTCAATCGGGATGCAGAGTTCTGAAAGAAATCTATATGTGCGAAGTAGCCTTAAAGGGTCATCCTTAAAGTTATTCTTTAAAATGCCCCTTATAATCCCCTGCTTGATGTCCCTTATGCCGCCAAAAGGGTCTATGATGCCTTCTGCCGGCGACCAGGAAATGGCATTGAATGTAAAATCCCGGGACTTAAGGTCATTAAGTATATTTTTTTTAAATATTGAAAAGTCTATAGTAGCGCCGTCTTTGAAGGCAATTCTGAGCATGCGCTCTTTTTTAAGCTCAACGACTGTCCCCCCCAGTTCCGAAGAAACGGCATTGACAAGGGCTTTTAGTAGACCCCTTCTTACAACGAAATCAATATCTTTTATCTTCCGGGGCGGCACGCCTCTTGCGAGGTCCCTGAGGTATCCGCCCACAAGGTATATTCCGTCGGTTGAGCCTACTAAAAAAACCCTATTTGCGGCGGCAAAGGTCGCAGAGACCGCAGGGTTTTTTAAAATTTTTCTTTCAACTGCTATTTGTTCCTTTGAGGGCATTACCGGATGCCGAACATCCTTTTGGTGGAGACGACCGTGTTTTTCAGCAATATGGCTATTGTAACCGGCCCTACCCCGCCGGGAACGGGCGTGATATGTGATACCTTCTCTGAGACTCCTTTAAACTCAACATCGCCTGCAAAGCTTCCGTCCGGAAGGCTGTTTATGCCTATGTCAACGATGACAGAGCCTTGCTTAATCATATCCGCCGTTATAAGGCCGGGTTTGCCTGCGGCTACGCACAGGATATCGGCGCTGCGCGTCTTTTCGGCAAGGTCTTTGGTTGCCCTGTGGCAGACCGTTACAGTAGCCTCTTTTGCAAGCATCATAAGGGAAAGGGATTTGCCGACTGTCAGGCTTTTTCCCACTATAACAATGTCTTTGCCCTTAAGCTCGACTCCGTAATGTTCAAGAAGCCTTATGACACCGTATGGGGTGCAGGGAAGAAACGTGTTTTTTATTGAAAAATTGGGGCCTGCCGTAAAAAGCTGGTATGTTGATTCCTCTGCCGCCAGCCTTCCGATGGAAATGGCGCCCAAGCCGTCCACATCCTTTTCCGGGGCAATGGCGTTCAACACTGCCCTCTGTTCGATATGCAAAGGAAGGGGGAGAAACACCAGTATGCCGCTTATGCGCTCGTCGTTATTCAGTTTCCTAATCGTATCGAGTATTACGTTAAGGGATACGTTTTCAGGCAGGCGGGACGGGTATTCTTCTATGCCTAACTTGCGGCACAGGTTTCCGGTTGTTATGAAATACTGCCCTGAGGAGGCGTTTGAGCCGACTATAATCATTGCAAGGCCGACGGATACCCCATGGCCTTTAAGCTTCTCCACCTCTGACCTGATTTCTTTATATATAAGGGATGCCACAGGGCTTCCCTTCATGAGTACGGCCATCTTAAAAACCTCCTTTCGGAAGATTATAGCACAGGGATATATAGCCCTAACAAGGTGCGCCCTTCCCCCCTCCTAAACTTGACCCATAGGCCCAAAGCCTTTATACTTTCATACACAACCATGCAAGTAGGGGCGTAACCTTAATAATTTAGACCTATTGGGGGAGAGATGGAAATCAGTCTTACAAGCATATTCATGCCCTTGACAGTGGCGGCAATAACCGTTTCAGTATTGCTGGTAACAAGGGGCATTGCGTTCAGGCTTCTTCACAGATGGGCCGGCAGGACGGAAACCGCGCTTGACGATATAATCATAAAGGCGTTCAGAACCCCGTCCTTGTTCTGGTGTCTGGCGATAGGCCTTTACATCGGGGTTGCGGTCTCCGACCTTCCGGAAAAGTACATCTTCTATCTCAGCAAGGCCGTCCATGTGATAGTGATAATGTCCGTTACGGTTGCGACAGCCAATCTTGCGGGAAAGATATTTAAAAACTATATCCAAAAAAGCGGCCTCCCCATCCCCACCACAGGCCTTGCATACGGGATACTAAAAGGCACGGTGCTCGTAATAGGCATACTGGTGACATTAACCGTTCTGGGAATCTCAATAACCCCTCTTATCACCGCCCTCGGCGTCGGAGGGCTTGCAGTCGCCCTTGCGCTTCAGGACACGCTCGCAAACCTGTTTGCAGGCATACACGTCCTTCTGGAAAAGTCCGTCAGGGTCGGGGATTTCATAAGGCTTGAGACCGGTCAGGAGGGCTATGTGGAGGACATCACATGGAGGACGACAAGGATACGGATGCTCCCCAATAATATGGTCATTATCCCAAACAGCAAGTTATCGCAGAGCACAGTTACGAATTATAACCTCCCCGAAAAGAGAATGTCGCTTTTGATACCCATAGGAGTAAGCTATTCCTCCGACCCGGAACGGATTGAAAAAATCCTTGTCGAGGAGGCGAAAAAGGCGGTCGGCGAGATACCCGGTCTTTTGGGAGACCCCGAGCCTTTTGTGAGGTTCATACCGGGGTTCGGGGAAAGCTCCCTTGAGTTTACACTGATATGCCAAGTGGGGGAGTTCGTCGACCAGTATCTTGCACAGCATGAACTCAGGAAGAGGATATTTAAAAGATTCAAGGATGAGGCAATCGAAATACCATTTCCGCATCGCACCGTTTATCTTAAGGACTCAAGAGAGGGATAGTTCATGCTTTTCTGGCTCGGATTCATAGCGTGCACCTCCTTGATAGTTTATTCCGGCACAAAGCTTTCAAAATACGGCGACATCATAGCCGAGAAGACCGGACTTGGAAGGACATGGATAGGCATAGTGCTCATGGCTACCGTAACGAGCCTGCCTGAGCTTATGACCGGCATAAGTTCCGTTACCTTCGCCGGGGTCCCTGACATTGCAGTGGGGGATGCGCTCGGAAGCTGCGTGTTCAATATGGTTATCCTTGCGTTTCTTGACGCCTTTTACAAGGTTGTACCCATTTCCGCAAAGGCCCAGCAGGGCAATGTGCTTTCCGCAGGGTTCGGGATGCTGCTTTTGGGCATCGTCGCCATGAGCCTGTTTTTAAGCGGGAATATCCCCCCGCTCGGCTGGATAGGGCCTTACAGCCTTGTTTTTGCGGTCATATACTTCGTTGCGATGCGGCTGGTTTATTACTACGAAAAAAGAAATCTCATCGCATTTATAAAAGAAAAGGCTGTTGAGCTTAAATACGAAAAAATTCCGACAAGGACGGCGGTTATCAATTACTGCATTAATGCCGCGGTTGTCATAGCCGCCGCATTCTTCCTGCCCGGGATAGGCAAAGGGATTGCGGAAAGCACGGGGCTTGGGCAGACATTTGTCGGCAATATCTTTATTGCGATTTCTACATCCCTCCCTGAAGTCGTGGTCTCCATCTCAGCCGTTAAAATGGACGCCGTTGACCTTGCAATCGGCAACCTCTTTGGCAGCAACATCTTCAATATCCTCATCCTCGGCATAGACGACATATTCTTCACTCAGGGCCCACTGCTCTCTTATGTAGACCCGAACCACATAATATCCGCGCTCTCCGCCATTGCCATGACTGCCATTGCAGTCATCGGGCTGACCTACCGTGCGGAGAAAAAGCAGTTATTGCTTGCGTGGGATTCCATAGGGATACTCCTTGTCTTAATAGTCAACCTGATGTTTCTCTACATGCTCAGATAGAGCAGGGGCGGATTCTTCCTAATTGAATTATTAAACGATTTAATGGGTAAATCCGTTGAAAACCCGAGCATTCGTTGATTATAATAACAGTTCCACGGCTTTTAGCCGAAACGACAGGGAAAAAATAATATGCAGGATTTAAAGACATTAGAGAAAATAGCTGCCGGCCACATCGGCGAAAAAGGCGGCGTCATAGCCATCCTTCAGGAAGTTCAGGATGCGTTGGGCTATATACCCGAAGAGGCGGTCAACTGGATAGCGGACAGGCTTTGGATTCCACGGAGCGCCTTCTTCGGAGTTGCCACATTCTATGCCCAGTTCTATTTTACGCCGAGAGGAAAAAACATCATCACCGCATGCTGCGGAACGGCCTGCCATGTCAAAGGCTCAGAGAGGCTTATTAACGGCATAGCGCGCGAGTTGAACCTTGCCGGGGGGCAGGATACGACCCCGGATATGGAGTTTACCCTTGAGAAGGTCAACTGCGTGGGCGCTTGCAGCATCGCCCCTGTTGTAATAATCAATAAGAAAGTCCATGGCAAGGCCGGAGCAGACAAGATACGGAAAGAGCTAAAGGCGCTGCGCAAGACCGACAAGAATGCCGCCGCTGTCGAGGAAACGGATGAAGAATAAGGAAATCGGCATAAAAATATGCATGGGCACCGGAGGCATAGCAGCCGGGGGAACGCAGGTAATGGAGGCGTTTACCGAACATCTCCGCTCCTCAGGCATTGAGGCGTCCGTTGAAAAGCGCTGCTCGATGCACAGGGTAGGCTGCCGGGGGCTGTGCGCAAAGGACGTGCTCGTTGACATACTGATAGACGGAGACAAGACCACCTACCAGTACATAACCTCGGAGATGGTGCCCCGCATCGTAAAAGAGCACCTGATAGAGGGAGCGCCCATAGAGGAATGGACCGTCGGGGAGGATTACCACAACTTCCACAGAAAACAGGTGAAGGTGGTGCTTTCGGACTGCGGCAATATAGACCCCGAAGACATAAACGCATATATCGCCGTCGGCGGCTACGAGGCGACAAAGGCTGCGGTTAAATCAATGACCCCGGAAGAAGTCATTGACATAATAAAGAAATCAGGGCTCAGGGGCAGGGGCGGCGCAGGCTTCCCCACAGGGCTTAAATGGGAGATATGCAACAAGATTCAGTCCGACCATAAATACATCATCTGTAATGCCGACGAGGGAGACCCCGGTGCGTTCATGGACCGCTCAGTAATAGAGGGCAACCCCCATGCCGTCATAGAGGGCATGATAATCGGGGCATACTCCATCGGAGCAGCCGGCGGCTATGTGTATATAAGGGCCGAGTACCCCCTTGCAGTCGAAAGGCTCAAGATTGCCCTAAGGCAGGCAAGGGAAAACAACTTCCTCGGAAACAAAATCCTCGGCAGGGGTTTTTTAAATTTCGACATAAAGATAAAGCTGGGCGCAGGGGCCTTTGTCTGCGGCGAGGAGACAGCGCTCATAGCCTCCATAGAGGGGCGGAGGGGCATGCCGAGGGCAAAGCCGCCCTTCCCCGTATACAGCGGCCTTTGGGGAAAACCCACAGTGATAAACAATGTGGAGACCCTTGCCAACATTCCTTACATTATGAGAAAAGGGGCCGGATGGTTCTCCTCCTACGGGACGGAGAAATCCAAAGGGACAAAGGTCTTTGCCCTTACCGGAAAGGTGAAGAACTCCGGCCTTATTGAGGTCCCGATGGGAATCCCCCTCAGGGAGATAATCTACGACATAGGCGGCGGCATAGAAGGGGAAAAGGCCCTGAAGGCCGTGCAGACCGGCGGGCCGTCGGGCGGCTGCATCCCGGCGGATATGATAGACATAAAGATGGATTATGAATCCCTTGCTCAGGCCGGCTCGATAGTCGGCTCAGGGGGCATGATAGTCCTCGATGAAGACGACTGCATGGTGAATGTGGCGAAGTACTTCCTTCAGTTTACTCAGGCCGAATCCTGCGGCAAGTGCGTGCCCTGCAGAATCGGCACCAAACGCCTGCTTGAGATACTCGATAAGATTACAAAGGGACAGGGCACGGAAGATGACCTTAAACTCCTTGAAAAACTCGGCAGCGACATAAAGTCAGCCTCGCTCTGCGGCCTCGGCCAGACCGCACCGAACCCGATTTTGAGCACACTAAAATACTTCCGGCAAGAGTACGAAGCCCACCTTGAAGGCAGATGCCCTGCAAAGGTGTGCAGGGACCTCCTTACGTACTCCGTGATTGAAAAGTTCTGTACAGGATGCGGGGCGTGCAAGAGGGTATGCCCGGCAGGGGCTGTAACAGGGGAGAAGAAAAAGCCCCATACGATAGATTCGAGCCTCTGCATAAAGTGCGGGGCATGCTTTGATGTCTGCAAATTCAAGGCGGTTGCAAAGGAGTAATGAAATGATAAAAGTTCTGATAGACGGAAAAGCGGGTGCGGTTAAGGAAGGCGCAACAGTCCTTGAGGCCGCAAGGATGCTCAACATCCCCATACCGACATTGTGCCACCATCCGAAGCTGTCTCCGTTCGGAGGCTGCAGGCTCTGTATAGTGGAGATAAAGGGCATTCCGAGGCCCGTGACGTCCTGCACAACCCCTGTAACCGAGGGGATGGAGGTAACGACCTCAACCCCCGCGCTTGAAGACCTGAGAAAAACCGTACTGGAACTTATCCTCTCCGACCACCCCAACGACTGCATGCTTTGCGAGAGGGCCGGTGACTGCACGCTTCAGGAGCTGGCCTACTTCTATGACGTAAAGGAAAACCGTTTTGCCGGAGAAAGGCGCATATACGAAAAGAAAGACGGCAACCCGTTTATAGAAAGGGATATGGAAAAGTGCATACTCTGCGGAAGGTGCGTAAATGCCTGCGAAGAGATTCAGGGCGTAAGCGCCATAGATTTCGCATACAGGGGGTTTAAGTCCAAGATATGCCCTCCGTATGAGCATGACCTTAACTGCGAGTTCTGCGGCCAGTGCGTTGCCGTTTGCCCCACAGGCGCCTTGACGGGAAAGGGCTGGTCCCATAAGGGAAGACAGAAGGACATAAAAGAAGTGGATACCACATGCCCGTACTGCGGCACCGGCTGCGGCATTACCCTCCATGTAAAAAGAAACGAGGTGGTGAGGGTGACCTCAAAGGAAAGCGGATGGAACGAGGGGTGGCTTTGCGCAAAGGGCAGGTTCGGCTACTCCTTTATCGGAAGCCCCGAAAGGCTCAGGACACCTCTAATCAAGGAAGCCGCCGGAGGTTTCAGGGAGGCCTCGTGGGACGAAGCGCTTGAATATGCCGCAAAAAGGCTTAAGGAGATAAAGGAAAAACACGGGCCTGATTCCATAGGGGGGCTGTCCTCTGCCAGATGCACGAACGAGGACAACTACCTTTTCCAGAAATTCATGAGGGCCGCCATAGGCACAAATAATGTCGACCACTGCGCCCGTCTCTGACACGCGCCCACAGTGGCCAGTCTGGCCACAATATTCGGCTCAGGGGCGATGACCAATTCCATAAAAGAGATAGAGGGTATGGAGGTCATCTTCACAATCGGCTCAAACACCAAGGAGACCCACCCGGTTATCGCAAACAGGATGCTCAAGGCGATAAGAAAGGGAGCAAGGCTTATAGTGGCTGACCCGAGAAAGGTGCCTCTCGTCAAGTTCGCAGAGATATTCTTAAGGCTCAGGCCGGGCACAGACGTTGCCCTTCTAAACGGCATAGCCCATGTGATACTCAAAGAGGGCCTTCAGAACGACGAGTTCATAACTGAAAGAACGGAAAGGCTTGAGGGGTTGAAAAAGTCCATAGAGGCATTCACGCCTGAGGCAGCCTCAAAGATTACCGGTGTGCCGAAGGAGGACATAATAAAGGCCGCCCTGCTCTATGGAGGCTCAAGGCGGGCGGGGATATTCTACACAATGGGCATAACCCAGCACACCCACGGCACTGATAACGTCAATGCAATTGCCAATCTTGCGCTCCTTACAGGCAACATAGGCAGGGAGAGCACGGGCATCAACCCCTTAAGGGGACAGAACAACGTTCAGGGGGCATGCGATGCGGGCTGTCTTCCGAACGTATATCCCGGCTACCAGAGGGTTGACATGCCGATGGTTAAAAACAGATTTCAGGAGGCATGGAAAGCAACGCTTTCTGACAAAGAAGGGTTGAAGTCCACAGAGATGATAAAGTCCGCGGCAGAGGGCAAACTAAAGGCGCTTTATATAATGGGCGAAAACCCCCTGATTACGGACCCCAACATCGGGCATACGACAAAGGCGCTCGAAAACCTCGATTTCCTTCTGGTTCAGGATATATTCCTTACTGAGACGGCAGCCCTTGCAGACGTTGTCCTGCCTGCCACGTGTTTTGCCGAAAAAAACGGGACGTTTATCAACACTGAAAGGAAGGTCCAGCTCGTAAGAAAGGCCGTTGAGCCTCCAGGAGAGGCAAGAGAGGATATGCGGATAATCTCGGAGCTTTCAGTAAGGCTCGGTTACCCTATGAACTATTCGTCTTCAGAGGCTGCCTTTGAAGAGCTCGGGAACCTCTGGCCGGCCTTGGCCGGCATCTCATACTCAAGAATCAGAAGCGAAGGCATCCACTGGCCCTGCCCCACAAAGGACCATCCCGGAACCGACTACCTCTATAAGGCGGGCTTCCCCCGCGGCAGGGTTTCCTTCAGCGCTGTTGAGTATATACCGCCTGCCGAGCTTGCTGACGACGAATACCCGTTTGTCCTCACTACAGGGAGAAACCTTTTCCAGTATCACAGCGGCTCCATGACGCGGAGGGTTGCCCCTATCGAGGCGCATGCCGGAGAGCCGTATGTGGAGATTAGCGCAGAGGACGCCTCACGGCTGGGCATTAGAGACGGCCTGATGATAAGGGTTAAATCAAGAAGAGGGCAGATAGGGCTAAAGGCACTGATAACCGGAAGGGTCTCGGAAGGCTTACTCTTTATCCCCATGCACTACAAGGAGGCTGCTGCAAACGTACTAACAAGCGATGCCTTGGACCCTTACGCAAAAACCCCGGAATTTAAGGTATGCGCCGTTAAGATAGAAAAAATTAATTCCTATGAGGAGGTATTATGATTAGTGTCGGCGAACTAAAGAGACAGACGCTTTTTGAGGACATAAGCGACCCGGAACTTGAAAAATTGACAAAAATCCTCCAAAGAAGCAGTTTTAAAAAAGACGAATTCCTCTTTAAAGAGGGCGAGGATACAAAGGGCATCTATATGATACTATCGGGAAAGATAGAGATTACCAAGGTAACCCCTGACGGCTGGAAACAGACCCTTGCGGTTCTGCCGGTAGGCAATTTCTTCGGAGAACTTTCGATACTTGAGAAACGCAGGCACGAGGCAAACGCAGTGGCCATTGAAAATGCCGAGATGCTGATACTGTCAAAAGATGCCTTTGAGAAGCTGGAGAAGGAGGAGGTTTCACTCGCCTCCCGGATAATAAAAAAGTTAGCGCTCATTATGAGCAAAAACCTCAGGCGGATGAACGAAAAGTTCTTAAACGCACTGATTAACTATTGAAGATTTTACCTACAACACCTTAAAGGAGGAGTAAAAACCATGCCAATTGATCCGACGAAACACGCAGACTGGGAAATTGCAGAAGCAGCGGAAAAAAACATGAAGACCGTCTATGAACTGGCCGAGAAACTCGGCCTTGAAAAGCACGAGCTTCTGCCCCACGGCCATTATGTCGCAAAGGTGGATTTCAAGAGCGTTCTTGGCCGCCTTAAAGACAGGCCGGACTGCAAATACATTGACGTGACAGCCGTCACCCCTACCCCGCTCGGCGAGGGCAAGTCAACCACAACGATGGGACTTACGCAGGGCTTGGGCAAAAGGGGCAAAAACGTAATAGCAGCCATAAGGCAGCCTTCCGGAGGCCCTACAATGAACATCAAGGGCTCTGCGGCAGGCGGAGGGCTTTCCCAGTGCATTCCCCTTACACCGTTTTCACTTGGTCTTACCGGCGACATAAACGCCATCATGAACGCCCACAACCTTGCCATGGTCGCTCTCACATCGAGGATGCAGCATGAGTTCAACTACAACGACGAGCAGCTTGCCAAGAGGAAACTAAAGAGGCTTAACATTGACCCCAGAAACGTAGAGATGAAGTGGATTATGGACTTCTGCGCTCAGGCCCTCAGGGACATCGTCATCGGGCTTGGCGGAAAGCAGGACGGCTTCATGATGAACTCCGGCTTTGCGATTGCCGTCTCATCCGAGGTCATGGCCATACTTGCCGTTGCTACAGACCTCAAGGACATGCGCGAGAGAATGGGCAGGATAGTGGTCGCATACGACAAGCAGGGCAACCCGGTTACCACCGAGGACCTCGGCGTGGCAGGCGCTATGACCGCATGGATGGCCGAAGCCATCAACCCCAACCTGCTGCAAACAATCGAGGGGCAGCCGGTGCTCGTCCATGCCGGGCCGTTTGCAAACATAGCCATCGGACAGTCCTCAATCATAGCAGACCGCGTGGGGCTTAAATTAGGGGATTACCATGTGACCGAGTCCGGTTTCGGAGCGGACATCGGATTTGAAAAGTTCTGGAACCTAAAGTGCAGGTTCTCGGGCCTTAAGCCCAACGCAGCAGTCATTGTTGCAACAATAAGGGCGCTTAAATGCCACGGCGGCGCTCCGATTCCCGTCCCCGGAAAACCCATGCCCGAGGAATACAAGTCAGAGAACGTCGGCTGGGTCGAAAAGGGAACGGCAAATCTAATCCAGCACATCAATACCGTAAAAAAGGCAGGCATTAACCCTGTTGTATGCGTAAACGCCTTCTTTACGGATACTGATAACGAGATTAAGGCCGTAAAGAGGCTTGCCGAGGCCGCCGGTGCAAGGGTCGCCGTTTCCAAGCACTGGCAGTTCGGCGGAGAGGGTGCGCTTGAGCTTGCAGACGCAGTGGTGGATGCCTGCAACGAGCCGAATAACTTCAAACTCCTTTACGAGCTGAGCATGCCCCTTAGGCAAAGGATAGAGACCATTGCAAAAGAAGTCTATGGCGCAGACGGCGCAGAGTTCTCGCCTGAGGCCCTTGCCAAGGCCAAAAAGATGGAGGAAGACCCTGAAATATCCAAGTTAGGCGTGTGCATGGTCAAAACCCACTTGAGCCTCTCGGACAACCCTAATATCAAAGGCGTGCCCAAAGGCTGGAAGCTCTCCGTAAGAGACATCCTTACATACAAGGGCGCGGGGTTTGTGGTACCAGTTGCAGGAGCTATCAAGCTCATGCCCGGAACAAGCTCAGACCCGGCTTACAGGCGTGTTGACGTGGATGTGGAGACAGGAAAGGTCAAAGGGCTGTTCTAAAAGCAAATATCGCACAAAAAAAGGGCGGCCTACATTCAATCTCGCCGCCCTTTTTTGTTTGGGTTTTATAAAAATATAAAGTCTTTAATAATCCACTCCCTTCTGTGGCTCTATCCCGGATAAAAAGGCATGTTTAATCTCTCTCGTCTCGGTAACCGTATGCGCCTTCTCTATGACTTCCGGGTGCGCATCCCTGCCGGTAAGGACTATATGCACTAATGGGGGCTTTTTATCCAGAAGCCCCAAAACCTCTTCAAGCCTTATGAGGCCGAGGCTTAGAGCGTTATTTATCTCATCGAGTATGAGCATGTCGAATTTTCCCGAAAGCATCTTTTCTTCGGCAACCCTAAGGGCCTCCTTAGCGGCCTTCTGATGCTGCTTTGGCAGAAGCTTATCGCCCTTAATCCCGTAGTAAAACCCCTTTCCCATTATATGAAATTCAATATCCGGTGAAAGCCTTTCTAAGGCCTCAAACTCTCCTGAAAACATATCACCCTTCATAAAATGAATAATGCATACCTTCATGCCGTGGCCTGCGGCCCTCACCGCCATGCCCAAGGCAGAGGTAGTCTTGCCCTTCCCTCCTCCGGTTATTACGACTATAAGTCCAACCTTTTTTTTCGGTTCGTAGCGTTTCAGCGTCTTTTCTCCCATTGGCTACTTTATAAAATTAATGCAGGCTTTTGCAATCCCGTGGGCCTGCGTCAGATTTGTGGGGCTGGTTGTTTTTCTTATACCCTCTTTTCCAAAGAGGGGACAAAACCCCAATCGGGCTTGCCCCACTTTTATGTCGCAGACCCCAATCCCGTGCTTTGCTCATATGCTGTTTGACGGGCAGAGAGCAAAAAGAACGCAGTCTTTGTGTTTGGGCTTCTTTGCCTGACATGTCTTTCTTCCGTGAGAAATCAGCAGATGCGAGATGTTGCCCCAGTCTTTTTTAGGTGTTATACCAATCAGGTCTTTTTCTATCTTGACCGGGTCTTCGTGCCTTGAGAGCCCGAGCCTGTATGCAAGCCTTTTTACATGCGTATCCACGGCAATCCCCTCGTTTATGCCGTAAGCGGTTGAGAGTATGATGTTTGCGGTCTTCCTTGCCACCCCGGGAAGTTCTACAAGCTCTGCCATTGTCTTTGGAACCTGCGAGCCATATCTCTCCATTATCAGCACAGCGCAGTTTTTAATGTTTTTCGCCTTTGTCTTATAAAAATTTATAGAGCCTATATCGTTTTGCAGGGCCTCAATCGGTGCGGAAGCATAATCGCCTATTGACCTATATTTTTTAAATAATTTCTCTGTCACGCGGTTGACATGGACGTCCGTTGTCTGGGCCGAAAGCATGGTGGCTGTAAGAAGCTCAAAAACGCTTCCGTAGTTGAGCGCGGTCTTGGAAGCGGGATACTCCCTTTTTAGAAGGCGGATTATCTCCTTGACCTTTTTATGAGGTTCCATTCTACGGTTAAAAGATACCGCAAGATGCGGAAAAAGGCAAACGGAAGAATGTGGTATAATTTTACAATGTAAGCGCCTTATCGGAAACATAGGAGGATACATAAATGAAGAATATTACCATTGAAACTCTTTACAACAAAGTTGTCGAATTGCAACAAGATGTTGTTCAGATTAAGAAAAGTCTTCTGGAAGAACCCGGGTTGAGAGCGGAGTTTATTCAAAGGATGAGAGATATTGACCTTGAAAAGTCTATAACGGTTAAAGATTTTGGAAAAAGATACGGTCTGAAATAGTGTATAGACTTGGCATTAAAAATGTTTATGAAGAAGGAGGCAACGGCAAAAATTGCTTTTGAAGCGAAACGTACAATCGCATGGACACGTCATTCCAGCGTGTATTCCCTGCTTACCGCCGATGTTTGGCGTTAGCCGCAAGGAACTGCAAGTTTCGAACTTGCTATAATCAAAATAATAGAGGAGCGTTATGAGCAGCAAAGCGTATTATGAAAGGTTTCTTAATAAGAGTGCCATTATGAGCCGTGGGGCGCATTATGTTGAGGTGCATGATGGCTTTATCGTCTTAGACTTTTATGTGGACGGTAACAAGAGTTCTCGCCTCACTATTCCCTTTGAACAGTTAGTTGTCCGCGAAATTTAGTCTTCCAACTTAGAGAAGGAAGATAATTGCGATTTCGATAAACGTAGGACGGCCTGATTTATCGTCTTCTGTAAATCTCTTTTCTGTGGCCTACTCTTAAGACGACTATTTCATTGCCTTCAATATCGAACACCGCTCTGTAATCGCCGATTCTAAAGCGGTATGTCCCAAGCTTTGAATCGGTAAGTTTTTCGGCGTGTCTTAAAGGGTCTTCTTTATAATAAAGGATCGCCTTGCCTATCCTTTTTCTTGCGGACTCTTCAAGCTTCAAGATGTCTTTCTCGGCCCTGCGGGTATAGACAAGCTCATATTTCAATCGCCGAAAACCTCACGGTGGGTCTTTATCCTTCCGGCTTTATAGTCTGCTCTGCCCTCTTTGATGCTTTCAAGATATTCAGGGGAGGTCGCGGCAAGCAGGTCCTCCAGAAATGCGTCCCTCTCCTTTTTCTTCATGCCTTTTACGGCATCTATCATTTCCTTTGGCGAGATACTTATCTTTAAGGCGCTCAGCATTTTTCCTCCTTCCTTTTTGATTATTTTAACACACCTCAGTCCGTATAGCGCTGGAGCTACGATATTCCCCCCTGTCCCCTTACACTACCTTACAGCGGGTCACGACCCGTCAGAATAGACTGTCCTCATTTGGCTGAACCAGTTCGGGTAGACCAGTTCCTTAACCCTGTAATATATTAGCCGCAGAGGACACGGAGGAAAGACCTCCCCTGTGCCCCTCCTTAGCAAGGAGGGGATTTAATCCTCCCTTTAATAAGGGGAGGTTGGAGGGGTGAATTGCTTATCCCCCTTTGGAAAAGTGGGAGGGAGGGGGATTTTAGGAATAAAGAGGGGATAAAAAGTTGAAAGGGAGGTTTAAAAAGGTGCTGGTTTGTAAACCAAATGTAAACTTATTAAACTTTGAATTGAATAAAATCAATGGGTTAGGCTCGGGCACCCCCCCTCCCCCCTTAAATTAAAGCAAGGAGGAATTATTGGGTCATTGCTCTTTGACCAGACCGCAGAATATGTGTTACTTTCAAACATGGCGGAAAATATGGGAGTAAAGCCTCTTATAGCACTTATAGCAATAATAATTCCCAATTATAACGGGGAAAAAACCATCGGCTTGTGCCTTAAGTCCATCTATAAAAACCCGCCCGATTTTCCATTTGAGGTCATCGTCGTAGACGACTGTTCCGACGACGGCTCAACGGAGATAATAAAAAAATTCCCGTGCAGGCTGATACGCCTTGCTCGGCGCTCAGGGGCATCACGCGCAAGGAATGAAGGCGCAAGGAACGCATCAGGCGAAGCGTTGTTTTTTATTGACGCAGACTGCCTTCTTACGGAAAACACTCTGCCAGCCGTTCTGAAGGCTTACAGAAAACATCCTGATGCGATTACAGGCGGAACTTATACCCCTTTACCCTATGACACGGATTTCTTCAGCACATTTCAGTCCATATTCATAAACTACTCCGAGGGGGTACGACCCCCGGCGAAAGGGGCCGTGCCACATCAGGATAAACCCGACTATATCGCCACACATGCCATGCTGATAGGCAAGGAGGTTTTTAAAAAAAGCAGCGGGTTTAAGGAGGATTTCCTTCCCATCATAGAAGACGTGGAGTTCAGCCACAGGTTAAGGAGGCAGGGAGTAAGGCTCGTTATGGATACGGACATACTCGTCAGGCACATATTCGGCTTCTCTCTCTTTAAGTCGCTTAAAAACGCCTTTAGAAAATCCTTGTACTGGACGGTTTATTCCATAGGAAACAAAGACCTGCTCAGGGACTCTGGAACGGCATCCATAGGGCTTAAGGCCGATGTCGTCTCTTTGTTTTCATGCATCCTGCTTTCCACCCTATTCGCTCTTACGGGGAAAAGCCTTTATTTATCCGTCTTACCCATAGTTTCAGGCGTCAATCTTTTCATAAACAGGCGCTTTCTGAAGGCATTGCTCCGTAACGGCGGGGCGAGCTTTTTTATTAAGGCGCTGCTTTATTACATGAGCCTATACCCGCTTACAGTTGGATTCGGTTCTCTCTTTGGCGCTCTAAAATACTTTACCTCAAAAGCTCTGGGGCTATATGCCCAGCCCCATAAGGGGGTTCGGTCCCCATGATGCACACTCCGCTTAGGTTCATGCCGTCTGTTTTCAGCAAAAAAAGGCCCGTCCACCTCACCTTCTTTGTAACAGGCAGGTGTAATCAGAAATGCCCTTTCTGCTTTTATACAAACAGGGCTGATGCGGCTACAGGGGATACTAAGGAGACCGGCAGCGACCCCCTTAGCATGGAGGAGATAGAGAAGATTTCCTCATCCATGGACAGCCTCCTTTGGCTGGCATTCTCAGGCGGCGAGGTTTTTTTAAGGGACGATATTGTTGATATAAGCAAGGTATTCTATAAAAACAACAGGCCCTCCATACTCCTTTATCCCACCAACGGCATGATGCCCGGGCTTATTAAAGAGCGGATATCGGAGATACTCAGGCACTGTAAAAAGAGCACTGTCGTTGTTAAGCTTTCCATAGACGGGATAGATGAAAAACACGACAGGATGAGGGGCACAGCCGGAAGCTTCCTGAAGGTGATGGAGACATACGGGATGCTCTCCGGGCTTTTGCGCGAATACCCAAACTTTGAACTCGGAATAAACACGGTATTTTGCTCCTTAAACGAGGACTATATGGACGAGATATTGGAATTCGTTAAGGGACTTGACAAGATAAAAACCCATACCATATCGCTTGTAAGGGGAAATTCTTATACGGACACGGATATAAATAAGTATTTAAAAGCAGCGGAAAAGCTTGAGGCCGGGATGAAAAACAGGACATCCCCAATGTACGGGTTCCGCGGGGCAAAGGTCAAGGCTGCTCAGGATATCCTCCAGAGGCGGCTCATATACCGGACGATAACAGAGGACAGGCAGCAAATCCCCTGCTATGCAGGCCGCCTGAACCTTGTGCTGACTGAAACAGGAGAGGTCTTCCCCTGCGAGTCGTTTACAATGGGCATGGGCAATGCAAGGGATTATGACTGTAATATCAAAAAACTGCTCGGAAACAATAGGGCCATGGATGTTAATTCCCTGATTGAAAAGAACAAATGCCATTGCTCGCACGAATGCTACATGATGACTAATATTCTTTTTAATCCGAGAACTTATCCAGCGTTACTTAAAGAATATCTTCAGCTTTAATTCCCCTTTTCCTTATGCGGCCTGTAACCCTTCCAGAGATAGAAAAGGCTTCTTAGAGACTTTGCGGCAGTTTTTATGTCATTGAGGCTTCTCATCTCCATCATTTTTTTAAGGATAAATGACGGTCTTGAATAAAATTTCTTAAAAGCAAGCCTCCTGAGCTCAAATATCTGCTCTTTGGTCATGCTGTATGGGACAAAGGCCGCCCCCTGATAGGTAAAGTCCGTCAGCTCCTCGGACATGGTCCCGTACTTTTGGAGATTATCGTAAAGATAGGAGCCGGGAAAGGGGGTTATGGCATGGAAATTGGCCATGTCCGGGTTGAGCTTTATGGCAAACTCTATGGTCTGAAGGCCCTCCTCAAAGGTCTCTCCGGGTATGCCGAACATAAAAGGGGTGCTTACCTTAAGCCCGGCGTCTTTTGCCGCCTGAACAGCCTTTTTTATCTGCTCTATAGTCGTTCCCTTTTTTATAGAGTTGAGGTTCTTCTGCACCCCGCTTTCAGCCCCGAAAAGCACTGCCCAGCAGCCGGCATCCTTAAATGCACGAAGCAGGGGCTTATCCACCTGATTCACGCAGGCAGAGGCAAACCATGTGAAATCAAGACGCCTTGCCTTTATCTCATGGGCTATCTCCATGGCGCGCTTATAGTCAGCGGCAAAAGTATCATCAAGAAATTTTATCTCCCTGTAGCCCTGCCTGAGACATAGCTCTATCTCCTCCATAACGTTTCCCACGCTCCGGTAGCGGACTCCGCTCTTGCGCTCTTTGTCTATCTGGAAACAGAAAATGCACTGCCTGTTGCAGCCCCTTGAGGTAATCATGACCGCAACCGGCTTTCTTCTGTATGTGGCAGGCGGGGGGATATAGAGGCTTGAGTCTCCCAAAAGCTCTCTTTTGGGAAAAGGAATGGAATCGAGGTCCGCGATAAGAGGCCTCGGGGGGTTGACGACAGCCTTGCCGCTGTCTTTGTATATGACCCCTTGGACCCCCTCAAGTCCCTTCCCTGCTTGAAGCCTCTCAAGCATCTCGACAACCGTAAGCTCGCCCTCGCCCGTCACGACCGCATCTATATTATCCACAAGGCAGGCATCTTTCATGGCAATGGGATACGGGCCTCCGGTGCAGATGAAGATGTCTTTGTCAGCATCTTTTATGTCTTTGGCTGTCTTCAGGGCCTTTTTCCAGCCGAATGTGGTTGAGTAAATGCCTGCGAATTCAGGCTTATAGCTCTTTACATGAGCCATAATTTCCTCATGGCTCATGAATGCGCCGTTTAGGAAGTTCACCTCGTGCCCTGCCTGAATAAGGCTTGAGGCCACATAGAGGGTTCCCAGAGGCTGCCAGTAGTTTATCTGCGACTGCGAGGTTTTTGACGAGAAGATTTCCTCAGGCACCCACGAGGGTATTAAAAGGAGGCACCTCAAGGGGTTTTTATTGCCCCGGCCCGGGCGAGGCATTTTCCCGCGGCCTCCATCCCGCTCCTTATGGCGTGGTCCATGTTGTAGTACTGAAACATGCCCCCCCTTCCTGCCGTCTGGAGGTTCTTAAAACGCCTCAGGTAATCCATTATCTTTTCCGCGTGTTCTTGATATCCGACTTCAAACAGGGGGTAGGCCTTTGGCACCCTTAAAATAATGCTTCCTGCGAAATCTTCTTTTTTAATGAAACCAAGCCCTTCAAGGTGTTTAACAGTCAGCTCCGTAAGCTCATCGTCGCCGGCGTTCCATGTGCCGTCGCCCCTGAAGCAGAAGTACTCTATCACCAGAAGGGTTTTATCCTCAGGCGCCATGTGAGGGCTCCAGTTCTTGGGTTCATGTATCCTTCCGAAAGGTATTTTTTGTTCAGGCACGTATATCCATGTCTGGTCTGTGACCTGAGGGCGGTTCAGCATAATCGCTGCAATCACAAGGTCCCTGTAGCCTAACGAGGCGGCAGCATTAATGACATCCGGCGGCGGCTCGGGCCGAAGCGCTGTTATAAGATTTGTAAGGGGTATGCTCGATATGAATTCATCCCCTTCTACGGTATAAGATTCCTTGGAATTTCTCACACCTATGCTTTTTATCCGTTGCCCGTCGTGGCTTATCCGCTCCACCCTTCTGCCGGTATGAACAGCGCCGCTCCTTTCAATTTCCTCTTTCAGCCTTTCGGATATCCTGCCGATTCCGAGCTTGGGATACAGGAACCTGTCGGCAAGGGTCGGAAGGTCCTTTCCGTTGAACTTAAACAGCGCATTTTTAATCGCCTTGCCCAAAGAAAGCCCGTAAATACGCTTCGCCACCCAGTCCCTGCTTATCCTCTTACAGTCTATCCCCCAGACCTTTTCGCTGTACTGCTTGAAGTACAGGTTGAACATCGTGCGGCCGAAATTGCTTACCACCCAGTCCTCCAGAGAGACGCTTTCAGTCCTCTTGATAAGCGTCCTCAGTCTTTCCCTGCCGTAATCTGCGACTATCTTAATAGTAGTCGCAAGCCCGAGGCCGAGGATGCTGTTTAGGGGCTTAAGGGGGTAATCGAAGTACTTCTCCATGAGGTATATCTTGCTTTTCCTGTTGACATAAAGAAGCTCGTCTCCCATCAGGTCTTTCACGAACTTCTCTATTTTTTCGTCTTTTGTGAAAAACCTGTGTCCCCCGAGGTCAAAGCGGAAGCCGTTTCTGAGAATTGTTTTTGAAAGGCCGCCCACGCCGGAATCCGCCTCAAACACTGCGACATCAACCCCTGCCTGTGCAAGGGCATATCCTGCGGAAAGGCCGGTCAGTCCTCCGCCTAATACGACGGCGGCTCTCCTACTGTCAAGCGCCACGGAAACTCTCCAACGTCCTGACTGCATTGCCCGCAGCCGGAGTCTGTTTATTTTCAAAACGCATCAGATGTAATAACAGGGAGGACAACATGCAAACCGGGACGATGTAATAAAGGGCATCGTCCCGGCTCATATGTAACGGTTCTGCTGTCTAATCCTACTTCATTATCAGCACGGGCACTTCGGCGTTATTGGCAACCTCCCTGCTTACGCTTCCCATGAAGAGCTTACCTACTCTCTTGCCTCTTGAGCCCACCAATATCATGTCAACCTTTTCCTTTTTCGCAGTCTTTAATATCTCCTCGGCAGGGTGCCCTGACCTTATGACGGTCTTTATATTGGCAACACCCGCTCCCTCAAGGCGCTTCTTAAAGAAGCTTACAATCTTGTCGGCCTTTTCATCAAGTCTTGCCTTGTATTCCGTGCCTTCCAGCGCATCGCGCAGGGTCGCCATCTCGGCATCTCCAAGCATTTCGTCTATCAGTGACCGGCCCTCAAACTTCTCCACATATACAATCACTACGGCCTCAGGGCTTACGCACCGGCATATATCGCTGCACATGGGAACCGCGGATTTGGAGCCCTTTGTATCGTCAACAGCAATCAATATCTTTTTCATTCCTCACCTCTTTTTGGTTTATGACCCGTTTGGTCTACGACCGGATGTAAGGCTTATTTGCCGTAGCCGCCCGCCGGAGCACCTCCTCCATAACCGCCTGCCGGTGCTCCTCCTCCATAACCGCCCGCCGGTGCACCTCCTCCATAACCGCCCGAACTGCCGCCAGCCGCCGGCTGTGCAGGCATTTCATGCTGCTGGCTATAGATTGCGAGGAAGCCGAGGATTCCTACAACCAATACAATAATAATCACAATCGGTGTTTTCATGTCGCCTCCCTTATTGTCCTCTAAACCTCTATTCCTTATCCCTTCTTTATCTTAAAGATAAACTTGCCGCCTTCCTGTTTCTTCTCGATGATCTCGTGGCCCTGACTGTCGCACATCTGTACGATGGTCTCGGCAGAGGATGGATTGTCGAATATCATCTCGACAACCTCTCCCTCGCTTATTTTCTCGAGGGATTTTTTGCAATAAATCTGCGGGTGGGGGCAGACATACCCGCATACGTCAAGCATGTAGGTCCCCTCACCTGTTTTTTCAAACTTCATAGCCATAGCAAATCTCCTCCTTTTTATTTTTTATCTTTAACTTAATCAAAATGCTTCCATTTCCTTTGCCATCTTCCTTTCGGACCACCAGTTAAAAAACTTGACCCCGATGAAGGCGCCGCTTGCCATGCCTGCAAGGTATAGCCAGCCGCTCGGGTCTCCGCCTGCAACCCTTATAAAAAAGGCGCCTATGTTACAGCCCAGAGACGGCCTTGATCCCCATCCCATCAGGACTCCGCCTACCAGCGCCCATACCCAGAGTTCGCCCTTTGGCATTTTGAATTTATACTCGTTGCTCAGCCTCGCCATTATCATGGCGCCGAAGATGATGCCTATAGACATCCAAAGCGCCGGGTTTCTGAGGGGGTGGGGGAGTCCGTTGTTGACGCCGAAAAAGAGGTTGTCGCGCATGTTCCAGCCGAACTTCTCAAGCAGCCATGCGCCAAGCTGTCCTTCCTGACTCGTTATGTACCAATAGCCCGGGTCAAATACAGTGCCCTTTACGCTCGTATCGGCCCCGTATCCCATCTTTGTAAGGAGCTGTCCAAAGTTGGTTACGCCGAATTTTATCTGCATGCCCTTCATCACAAAGATATGGAGTCCGGCCACCATGCCGATTATCACGCCCATGATGGTGGTTCTCTTTGAGGCGGTTATCATGGACCAGATGCCGGAAAGCTCACCGCCCAAACCCATTATTGTTGAGCCGCCTTTTTGTTTCGCCCTTTTCTTGATAAAACCCTTCCTTACCCAAATAGCGTATATCACGACCAAAAGCAACATCGCCGGGATAATCGCATTAAGGAGGGCATCCGCCACAAAGTATTTGGAGGCGCCGGGCAGGGCCTCCGATAGGGCTTTTGTATGGGAAAGCTGAACCGAAGGCTTGTCCCACACATAGCCTGCAAGGTATGTGTCGAAAGAGGCAGTCATCTTGTCGGCTGGAGGAAAGCCCGCTGCGACTTTTGCCGCGGCCGCATCCACCCATTTCTGAGGTATCAGAAAGTTGAACCATTTTACATCCACAAACACTGCCTGTCCGATGCAAAGGCCGAAAAATGCCGCCGTAAAGGAGGTCATATTGCCTTCGCCGATTTTATAGAGGGAGCCTGATGCGCAACCTCCGGCAAGGACCATTCCAACCCCGAAAACCAGTCCCGCGGCCAGCGTGTGAATCCCAAACGGCGCGGGGTGAAAGGTGCTCATGTTGGTTGCGGCAAGCGTAGCCTGAATAAGGCTGAAGAAGGTGAGCGCAACAAGTATGCCGACGGCCATCCTTGGGACTCCCGCGGCAAACAGGTCTCTTGAGGCCGAGGCAAAACAGAACCGTCCGTACTGGAGCATCATCCCGTAGGCAATGCCGAACCATGTATACGCCACAAGGTACATGTAAAAGACATTCACCTTGTAGTAGACTAAGCTGATGAGGATGAAAATGCCCAGTATGGCGAAAGCCCAGAACGCATTTTTTTTGTCAACGTTATTGTTTTCCATTTCCTTATTACCTCCTCCCTTGACGTTTAAATTCAAAACCTGCCGGCCGGAACAACCGATAAGCAGGCTTTTCTGCGAATTTAGATGTCATTTACCCTATCTACCTCCCTTCCGAAACTCCTGAAAAATGATGTTTTAACCGAACAGGCGAACGGTGTTAACTTTTGCTGTTATTTTTTGCCGTTAACCCTCCCCTTAAAAACCGTGTAATATAGAAACAAAAATTCGGTTGAAAAGTCAAGGGGATTGTGGGTGGGGGGAGACTATGGAGAAGGCGGCCCGGCTGCAAAAACCGCCACAATGGTTTTATATCTGAAGTCATCCGAAAAGACCTCAAACTCCCTGCACTTGCGATACCCCCGAAGACGTTGCCTGATATGGGCAGGGACGACAGCCTCGCGAGAGCCGGATATCAACACCATAGCGGCATTCGTCCCTGCCTTGTCTCCGAAGGCATAGTATGCGGGGTTTTTATATTCCCATGTAAACCTAAGCGGCGACCTTTCTATATCTTCCGGGGCTATGCCCTCAGGCAGAGGCCGGTTATCCGGCCCGTAGTCGTAGATAATCCTTTTTTTGGTAAACAGGTCTAAAAGCGGCACGGAAACCGCCGGGTTAACATTGCTTTTCTGCGGCAGGGTGAACACTTCTACGGCGTCAACATCAAGGGAGTCTAAGAACCTGCCGGCATCCTTAAGGTTTATCAGGCTTATCTGCCGGAGAAACGGCAGATAGGCAAAAACAGCCAATGTAAGGGAACTTAATACTGCAACCGATACGATAAATCTTTTAACCTCATCGGTCTTTATTTCCCTTAGACCGTATGAGGCCATCAGGGCAAACATCGGAAATACCGGGATTAGATAGCGTATCCTTTTAATCTCAAGAAGCAAAATAAGGAGAGGGAGCCAGATTATGATTGCATATCTCAAATCCCTTTTCCTCATGGCCGCATACACTGAAAACAACGCAAAGGCTGTTATAAACGGATGCACCTGAAACAAAAAGGTGGACGTGAAGCTCTCGGACCACCTGCCAAGCCCGTGCCTTTGATAGCTCATAAGAAACCTTATCTGCTCGGATATTACATCAAACCTGTAAAACAGGATTGCCCCCGAAAGAACTGCCGTCAGGCAGAGCGCCGCACCCCCGCGGCGGAACGCCCCGGCCCTGTCCTCCCTCGCACGGACAATAAACAGGACAACCATTCCCGAGAGCATAAGCCAGAGGGAATATTTGGAAAAGACGCTGAGGGATATTGAGGCGGCTGAAAGGCATATCGTTCCCGCACCTCCGCGTGACAACGCCCTCTGGAAGGTATAAACCGAAAATGTAAGGAAAAACATCGAGGGGACATCAACGAGCATAAGCGGCACCTGGCTCATGAGATACGGCATGCCCAACATAAGAAACCCGCCCGCCGAGCCCACGCCTTCGTCCCACAGCTCCCTGCCTATCAGATATGTAAGCACGGTCGTCAGGGAAAACAGCATGGACGTAAAGACCTGTATGAAAAGCCTTGTCTCGCCTAAAAACTTAAATATCAGGCCGTAAAGAAACGGCACAAAAGGCATGTCCGTCCATGCCGCTATCTCTCCACCCCACTCCCTGATGAAATATCCCATGCCGTATATTTCAAGGTGTTTGGCCTGCGTAAAATACCTTGACGCATCCACAATGACTTCCGGCTCCCTCCAAAAAAACGCCGAGGCTGCAAACGATATAATGAAAAGCGCAAAGGGCAGCCGCCGGGGAGACGGATGAAACAGTGGATATCTCGCGATGACGTAGGAGAGGGCTATCCCCAAAAGAAGCAGGAAAAAGACCTCCTCAGCGCTGACTCCGGTGAACACCCACTGCCAGCTTGTAAGCCTGTTGTCATCGAGATGGCGGAAGGCAAAGAGCACCGGAAAGGCGAATATTGCAAGGAAAGAGATTATCAGAATATGGTCGGTTTTTTTAAGTGTAGACAAGGCTTATTCATTTTCAGGGGCATCTAATGATGCCCCTGATTTCCATTCAGCCGGCCAGAGACGCCGGATTTTTATTCTACCGGGTAATTGGCCTCGTTGATGGCGCCTGTCATAAGAGTGCCGCCAAAGTAGCCTTTAGCCCATGCCGACATGCCGAACGACATCGTGCGGGCGTCGTAACCAAGCGCCCTCAAGGCAAGCACAGGCAGGTTTTGGGTCTGCCCTGTAACGCACACAAGGATTATTTTCTTGTCTTTGGGGAGCTTCTTGAGGTTTTCGGGTTTCAGTATCTCGTTATAGGAGATGAAAATGGAGCCGGGGATTTTCCCGCCCTTCTGCCCGGGGGGTACAGGCCGGACATCCACGACAAGGAAATCCGTCTTCTTCTCTGCTATCATCTTGGCCACGTCGGCGGCCTTTACCTGCCAGTGCCCCTCTGAGGAAGCCTTAAGCAGGATAGCGTTCAATGTTGCCGCCATGTCCTGCGCGTGAGCAGGTACGGCTACGGCAAGAAACAATACTAAGAGAGCCAACTTTTTCATACAAACCTCCGCCTCGTTGATAATAAGGCCTGAAGAGCCTTATTTGAATTTCACTACCAGCTTACAACCCTGTCGTTTGAAAACATCGCATCCACAACAGCATCATAAGAGACATTTTTTTTCGACAGGTCAATGACTGTAACATCGTTGCCTTTTGACTGGGCGTCTATTATCTTTGTTGAAGTGCCTGTCGGTCCGTCGGCCAGAATGTGAAGAATCTTCATAGTCGTCTCCTTTTAGAATAAGTTACAGATTAATAACCCTGTCGGCATCGTGCATCATGTTTGCGTTGTTGAACTGGCTGCCGCAGACCATCTCCGCAGGGATGCCCTCCTTTGAAACGCCTTCCTTGCCGGCGCTGTGGTCGCAAAAGGCCATGGTAACGCCCTTTGTCTTACAGAGTTCCGTAAAGGAAGCATTCCCAAGGAGCTTTGTCCCCGCATCCATGTTGAATATTATTACCTCGTGCCCCTTTGAGACAGCCGCCTTAGTCAGGCCAACAACATCAGCCGCATGCCTGTCCGTCGTAATTAGAATCCCTAATTTCATACGCGCCTCCTTGCAATATCAGGGATAAGACCCCTGATGGAATGGTGGTCTGCCCCTCTCGATAGTCGTTCCCGCAGTATCCGGAGGCGCAGCCCCTTATTTTTTAATAGAAAACCAGCCTAAATGTCAATAAAAAAAGTGAGGGCGGCTTTAAACGCCCGCGGCCTCGGCCTGCTTAAGCCACAGGAGCCTTGAGCCGTTTATCACAGAGGCATTGACAGACTCTATCATCTCCTCAGGAGAAACGTCAAGCCCTTCTTTTTTCTCAAACGGCCCTGCTACGGCCTTGGCCTTGGCCTTGGCAGCCTTTTTAACCTCAGCCTCTGTGGGTTTTTTAATGGCGCTGCCCATGGCCTTTGCCACTGCAATGAAAATGTCCGTGTGACCCATAGAGTCTCCCTGAGGCTCTACCACCATGGGGAGATATTTGAGCCTTCCCATATAGTCTATGATTGTGCCTGCCGCCTCAAGGAAAACGGCAGAAGGAAGCACCACATCCGCCTGTTTTGCAATCTCTGTAAGATGTGAGGCCTGTACAACGAGGAAGTCAACCCCGGGCCTCTTGTTTAAAGGCACCTCGCCGACGGCATAAAGGACATTAAGTCCTGCTGCGCCGGAGGCCATCTCTTTATAGGTTTTGCCCTTTCCTCTAAGCCCCATGACGGCAATGCCTTTTGCGTTGCTTTCAAGCGGCACTGCTACCACAGCGCCTTTTAAGTTGAGAGCTGCGGCAAAAAGCGCGGGTGATGAAAATATCAGAGGGCCTTTGGCCCCTAAAAGCATCTCGCCCGCCTTCTCTATATCCTCGGAAGTATCAGCGTTTTTTGTAGCGGCCTGAAGCTCCTTGCCGGCCTTCATGCCTTTGCCGATTGCCGCCTTCAAGACAGCCTTAAGCAGGGATGCCTCATCTCCTACAAGGTTTATGGATGCAACCTCGCCGATTTTTGCCTCAACGGAGTTTATTACGATAAGCCTTGCACCCCTCTGAACCCTCCTTCTTACCGACGCGTCAAGTGCGGGAAGAACCCTTTTTTGCTGGGAGGGGTTAAGACCGACCATCAGGATAAGGTCTGCCGTATCTATATCCGCGCTGCCCGACGCCCTGAGGGTATCCGGGTCCGCATAAAGGCTCAGGGTCGTATCCACATTTTCCGTCTTGACAGATGCGGCAAGATTTTTAAGCGCAAGTGCGTCCTCGTTCAGAATACTCGCGGCGCTTATGAAGCCCGCGTCCTCCTTTGCCGCCTTAAGCTTTCCGGCGACAATGCCTATGGCGTCGTCCCATGTGGTCTCCTTAAGCGCGCCGTTTACCCTCTTAAGGGGAGAGGTAAGCCTTGAATCCGCATCTATAGAGTCAAAGCCGAACCTGCCGTAGGCGCATATGTACTTCTCTACAGAGCCTTCAACTGCCCCTGAGTTTATCTTCTGCACCATGCCGTCTTTTGTGCTTACCGAAATGTCGCAGCCGTTGCCGCAGAGCAGGCACACGGAATTGACCTTCTCGTATTCCCACTCCCTGCCCTTTCTCCACCTGCCGGCCTCAAGCAGGGCGTTTACCGGGCATGCGTCCACACAGCTTCCGCAGAACGTGCACTCGGATTCCTGAAGGGGCTTGTCGTTAGGGGTTATGACCCTTGCCCCCACGCCCCTGCCCATGAAGTCAAGGACGTTTGTGCCCTGCTCCTTGCAGACCCTGACGCACTTGCCGCAGAGGATGCAGTATTCGGGGTCTCTTTTTATAAACGGGTTGGCCTCGTCAGTGGGATAGCCGAACTTCTTCCTTGTGAAGGAGGATTCCTTTACCTCAAAGTCGTAGGCGTATTTCTGGAGGTTGCACACACCGGCCTTTGTGCAGGTCATGCAGTCAAGCGGATGCATGGAAACCACGAGGTCTATCACGAACTTCCTCATCTCCTGTATCTTCTCGGTCTTTGTGGCGACGTTCATGCCCTCCTTGACCCTTGTGTTACAGGCTATCAGAGGGGCCTTCGCACCCTCCACCTCCACAAGGCAGAGCCTGCAGGCGCCGACCGCTTTTGTGCCTTTGAGGTAACAGAGATTCGGTATATGGATGCCGGCGGCCTCAGCCGCATCAACGAGGTTTGCGCCCTCAGGGGCATGAACCTCTTTACCGTCTATTCTAAGCTTTACCGTATTGGCCATCTGAATCCTCCTCGTATATATCTAATATTCATTTCTTATTTTTTAGAACCCGCAAGCTCCTTGGTTCCGGCTGAAACGCCTGCTATTTCTATCGCCGAAGTGGGGCAGGCATTTACGCAGTCGCCGCACTTGACGCACCTTTTCTGCCGTATCTCATAAGGGTTATACCCTGTCTTATAGGCAACCTTTTTCTTGCCCGTTATTGCATTGTATTTGCACGCCTCCTGACAGAGGCCGCACATTATGCATTTTTCCGGAATAATCCTGTATTCTATGAATGCCTTACACTCCATTTCAGGGCATACGCCTTCGATATGCCCGGCAAATGCGCCGTCCTTGAGCCATTCGAATATGAATTGCGCCGTGTCCTTGCCTTTTTTGCATCTGGATGTCTCAAGCATGAGGTCCGCGACGGCCTTGATTGCATCTATGTCGGACCCCCTGCCTCTTCCCTCTATTATGTTTCCAAGCCTGATTTTTATCTCATACGAGCCCATTTCGCAAGGGAAACACTTGCCGCACATCGGGCCGCTCAAAAACTCCTCAATGTAATAAAGCGCCCTGCCTGCGGGACACTTTATGGCAGCCGCCTCCTTTTTAATCTCCTCTGTCTTTTTCTCTTTTATCTCTGACATTTCGCCTCCGAAACAGGGGGGGTCTGAGACCCCTTTTGTATCTTCACCGCATCTATTGGGCATGCAACATAGCATGCCTTGCACTTTGTGCAGTAATCCTGGTCAACAAAGAAACTGTCTTTTGTCTCAATAACCGCATCAAAGGCGCACGCCTCTTTGCAGAGGCCGCAGAGGAAACAGGCATCGTTGTCTATAACATAAGTGCCGAGGCCGCTGCAGGCCTTTGCCCGGCAATACTTTTCGCGCACATGCTCCTCGTACTCCTCCCTGAAGTACTTCAGGGTCGAAAGAACCGGGGTCGGAGCGCCCTGCCCCAAACCGCAGAGGGATGCGCCCTGAACAAGCCTGCCTATCCGTTCCAGTTCGTCTATATCCTCAAGTGTGCCCTTGCCCGTGGTTATTTTTTCGAGTATCTCAAGCATCTGGTATGTGCCTATCCTGCAGGGCGGGCATTTCCCGCAAGACTCCGACTGCGTGAACGAGAGGAAGAACTTAGAGACATCCACCATGCAGGTATCCTCGTCCATAACGACCATTCCGCCCGAACCCATCATCGAGCCGACCTTCACGAGAGAGTCGAAATCAACCGGCATATCGAGGTGCTCCTCTGTGATGCACCCGCCCGAAGGCCCGCCGGTCTGCACCGCCTTGAACTTCTTGTCGCCCATAATGCCGCCGCCTATTTCAAATATTATCTCCCTCAAGGTTATCCCCATCGGCACTTCGACAAGACCGGTGTTTTTAACCTTTCCTGTAAGGGCAAAGACCTTTGTGCCCGGCGAGTTCCGGGTGCCTATGCCTAAGAACCAGTCCGCGCCCCTCTGCACTATCGGCGGCACGCATGCATAGCTTTCTATGTTGTTGAGGTTGCTCGGATAGCCCCATGCGCCTCCCCCGTGCTCCGAGAGCCTCGGCGGCCTCGGCCTCGGGAATCCCCTCTCTCCCTCTATAGAGGCTATGAGGGCCGTGGATTCGCCGCATACAAAGGCCCCGGCGCCTTCCCTTACGTCAAGGTGGAAACTGAAATCGGAGCCGAGTATGTTTTTGCCCAAAAGACCGAGGTCTTCTGCCTGTTTTATCGCTATGTTTAAGTTCTTGACTGCCAGAGGGTATTCATGCCTAACGTAGATGATGCCGTAGCCGCCCTCGATGGCGTAGGCGCAGAGGAGCATCCCTTCAATCAGGCCGTGGGGGTCTCCTTCCATTATGGCCCTGTCCATGAATGCGCCCGGGTCTCCCTCGTCTCCGTTGGCTATGACGAATTTTATATTCCCGCCGGCCTTTTTGGTATGCCTCCACTTCCTTCCCGCAGGGAAACCGGCGCCGCCCCTTCCCCTTAGGTTTGCCCTGTCCACCTCATCGAGCACCGCGTCAGGGCTCATGGAGCTCATGGCCTTCTCGAGCGCCGAATATCCTCCTACTGCGATATAATGATTAATATTCCTCGGGTCTATGAGGCCGTTGTTTCTGAGGGCGACCCTCACCTGCTTTTTATAAAACGGGATGTCAGTCATCCGGGCCATCGGCTCCTCAAGTATGGAATCCCTGTAAAGCCCCTGCCTGTAGGGCACGCCTCCGACAATCGTATAGTTGACAAGCCATGGGGCATGTTCGGGACTGACCTTCTGGTAGAAAATCCCCTGCGGCTCTACGTTCATTACAGGGCCTTTCTGGCAGAGGCCCTGACAGCCGGTCTTAACCACATCCATCTCCACGCCCTTTTTACTTGCCTCCTCGTTAAGGGCGTCTATCACGCCTGAGGAGCCGCTCGCAGTGCATGCGGTGCCGCAGCATGCCCTGACCCTCGGGGTTTCGGGCCTGAAGGTCTCAGCCTCAAGCCTTGACCTCAGGGCGCTAAGTTCATCTATGTTTTTGAGTTTTTCCATAGTCCTATCCCCTCTTCGTCTTATCTATTGCCTTGCCGAGCTTCTTTGGGGTAACCTCGCCGACAACCTCTTCATTTACCGTAAGCACGGGAGCAAGGCCGCAGCAGCCGACACAGCCCACGGTCTCAAGGGTAAGGAACATATCCTCCGTTGTCTCGCCCTCGCCTATGCCGAATTTTTCCTTCAGCGCATCGAGTACTTTCCCGGCGCCCCTGACGTGGCAGGCCGTCCCGGTGCAGACGGAGACAATGTTCTTTCCCCTCGGCTTGAAATAAAAGTGCCTGTAGAAGGATGCCGTGCTGTAGACATCCGAAAGGGGTATCCCGAGGTTTTTTGAAAGGGCATTTAAGGCCTCCTCAGGCAGATAATTGTATTCTTTCTGTATCTGCTGGAACGCATAGATGAGAAGCCCCCTCTTTTTCTGCTTTTCGGTAAGCACCTCTCCGACCCTGCCTATTTTAGAATCCACATCTATGTTTTCAAGTTCTTCTATCTTCACATAAACCTCCGGACTAATAAATTCCTATATGCGGCTTTGCGGCCTTCTCTATCTCTCTCCTTGCAGCCATATCCATAAGAACCCTCTCAGTGCCAAACCTTCCGGGCTCGTATTTCCTCAGTTTAAGCCTCTCTCTGGCGGCATCTATGTAGTTGAGGGCAAGCTCAAGCATCTTCTCCGGGTCCGGCTCGAAATGAAGCGCTCCCATAAACCTCTCCATCCACACCTCGGTCATTATCTTCGTGACTTCTTGGCTTGCCCCGACCGGCGAGTCCCCGCCGAATATGACAGGCACTCCGGAGGCCGCAAAGTAGCACCCTATGGCAATTGCCTTCTCCGACATCCACTCAGGCGCAATGCCGACCGCAGGCATGCCGGCGATTTCGTCGGAAAGCCCGCCCTCCTCAGCCATTGCCGTGGCTATTGTGAGTATTCTTGAGTTATCCACGCACGACCCAAGGTGCAATATCGGAGGAATGCCTATGGCCTCGCAGACTTCCTTAAGCCCGGGCCCTGCCTGTTCAAGCGCAGTCTCGGGCGTGAGGTAGCCTGATGTGCCGCATGCAGCGGAGCCGCATCCGGTGGAGACGATGAGGACGTCGTTTTTTATAAGCTCCATGGCAAGGAACCTGTGAGCGCCGGTTGCAGGCACCCTCGGATTGTCGCACCCTGCAAGCCCGACCACCCCTCTTACCCTGCCGGCTATAATCGCATCGTTAAGGGGCCTGAACGAGGCCCTCCATCTTCCGCCCTGCATGTATTCTATGTACTCGTGGGAGAAACCGGCTATCACAGGGAATTTGTCCGTAACGTGGCTTCCCTCCTTTTTCCTATTGGGGAAGTTGTCTATCGCCATCTTAACTACCTCTTTTGCCACTTCCCTTGCCCTGTGCTCGTCGTACTCAACATGCACCGCGCCCTGTATCATGGCCTTCGGAGACGTAGTGATTACCTTTGTGTGGAATTTCTTTGAAAGCTCGACTATGGCCGGCATTATGCACTG
>JAUXOF010000074.1 GCA_030682405.1 Thermodesulfovibrionales bacterium | reverse complement strand
TCATCGGGGTCTCAAACCAGTCTGGAATCTCACGCGGGCTTGTGGAAGAGAATTTTGCAAAAAAGGTAAACGATGTGTGTATTGAAAAATACGGCTTCGACGGGTTTTACTACTGCCCGCACCACCCGGATGAGTATTGCTCATGCAGAAAGCCCGAACCCGGGATGGCCCTCAAGGCGAGGATTAAGCACGGCATTGACCTCAAGCGCTCTTATGTCGTAGGCGACAAGGAGGCCGATATGCTCCTCGCAAAGGCCGTGGGCGCAAAGGCGGTGCTCGTGCTTACAGGGCAGGCAAAGGGGTCGGAGAATGCGGATTTTACCGCCTCCGGCTTAAAGCAGGCGGTGGACTGGATAACGGCAGGACAATAGGCTTAATATAAAAATGCGAGAAGGGAAAGGGATATGAGCATGAATGAGGAACTTTTAGGCAAGGTCATAGAGTATGCGAGGGCAAACTGTGAAAAGGAGATAGACGATGCATACGACTATTTCTGGGAAGAGGAGTACCCTGAGGACTATCTTCAGGGCATCGCCCTTGATGTCGCTTTCATAAACTTCGAGGACTGGCTCATCTGCGACAGACAGATACGGGACGGCGAAACCATCATTGATTTATATATCAGGGAAAACACGGGGTTGAGCGGCAAGGAACTGGCCGTGCTCCGCGAGATGAAAGAGTCGGTCATAAGCCTCTATGAGGTAAAGGCCGCCTCTCCTGAGCCTTTTCTTAGTGACCTGCTTTTGGGTGCGGAGTTTCCGGTCAAAAAGGGCCTTCCTCCAGAAGGGCTTAACAAAGGCGACGTCTTTGCGAGCCGTTTTTTTAAGATTGACGGCGACTACGTGATGGGCAAGTGCATTTATCCGTACGGCAAAGGGATGAAGGCCAAGGCATTAGGGCAAATCAAAAAGCAGTTTGACCGCTTTATGAAAAATGAAAAGGGGCTGGCTACAGGCAAAGACTTGCCAGCCGGCCTTATGAGGGAGTTTCTGAAAAAGTACTCTGACACGTTCAACGTCATCTGGTTCAGCAACCTCTACAAGGGCAGGTGAGCGGCTGTTTGGGCGGGAAATTGGATTTTAAAGGAAAGCCCCCTGAAAAGATACTCGTCATAAAGCCGAGTTCTCTGGGCGATGTAATCCACAGCCTGCCTTTCTTAAATGCAATAAGAAAGTGTTTCCCCGGCGCGAAGCTCCACTGGATAATCGCAAAGCCCTTTGGCGAACTGCTTGAAGGCCACCCCATGATAGACAAACTCTGGGTTATGGACAAAGACCAATGGAAAAAGATTTCAAGGGCAAGGGAGACCGCAGGGGAGATAAAGGCTCTTTATAAGGGGCTTAGGGCAGAGGGGTTTGATATTGCCGTAGACCTTCAGGGGCTTCTGAGAAGCGGACTTATTGCCGCGGCCTCGGGCGCAAAGATACGAGTGGGCCTTAGGGGTTTTAAGGAGGCACGGGAAGGAAGCAGGCTCTTTTACACCCACAGTGTGGATACTGGCGGGTACGGCCCCATCGAAAAGACCGAGGCGGGAAAATACGTGCATGCCGTGGACAGATACCTCAGGGTTGCGGAGTTTCTGGGCTGCGATATCTCAGAGGTTAGGTTTCCGCTTCCCGATGCAGGCGACAAGGACATAGGAGATGTTTTAGATGGGGGCCGCGCCCCCAATACCGCAGGGGGCCGCGGCCCCTATGCGGTGATGGTGCCGGGGGCAAAGTGGCAGAGCAAAAGATGGCCTGCCGAGAGGTTCGGCGAGCTTGCCATGAGGCTTGCCAAAGACACGGGCATCAAATCCCTTATAGTCGGGACAAAGGCTGATGAGAAGACAGCGGATGAGATAGCAGCGGCATCAGGGGGAAGTGCAGTCTCTCTAACCGGGAAGACAGGCCTTAAGGAGTTAATCTCCATTATAAAAGGCGCAAGGTTCGTAGTAAGCACGGACTCCGGCCCTGTGCACATAGCCGCAGCCTTGGGCGTGCCGCTTTTTGCCCTCTTCGGCCCCACAAGCCACTTAAGGACAGGGCCTTACGGAGGCAGGAGCGCCATCATAATGTCCGGCGTCCCCTGCTCCCCCTGCTTTAAGAAAAAATGCAAAGACTTAAAATGTATGAATGGCATCTCGGTTGACATGGCCTATAATCTAATCATGAAAGCAGTATAAGGGAGGGCATTCAGACCCCGGAGAGACCTTATTCGTCGTCCGCCAGAGGATGGGCCTTGTCGTAGACTTCCATGAGATGGGTAACGTCAAGATGGGTGTATTTCTGTGTTGTGGAGAGGGACGAATGGCCGAGGAGCTCCTGTATGACCCTCAGGTCCGCTCCTGACTGCAAAAGATGGGTGGCGAATGTGTGCCTCAGGGTATGCGGCCCTATCCTGCCTGCAAGGGCAAGGAGCCTTGAGTACTTCACCACTATGCGCCTTACCCCCCTGTCCGTAAACCGTAAGCCGCGTTTGTTCATGAAAAACGCCTCATCGCCTTTTTTAAGCAAAAGCCTCTCAACCGCATAGGTTTTAAGCGCTGAAACGGCCTTTCTTCCCATAGGCACTATCCTCTCCTTCTTTCCCTTCCCCCTCACCTTGACAAGCGCCTCCTTGAGGTTGATGTCCTCGGTATTGAGGCCGGCAAGCTCGGAGACCCTCAGGCCGCTTGAATACAGAAGCTCCAGTATCGCCCTGTCCCTTGCCGCAAGAAACCCTATGCCCTCAGGCCCCTGCACAAGCGAAAACGCCTCGTCCACTGTGAGAAATTTGGGCAGGTGCTTTGGGAGCTTGGGCGAGGGGACGAGGCGCGCGGGATTGGACTTAAGCGCGCCCTCCCTTACTAAGAACTTAAGAAATGACCTCAGGGAGGCAAGCCTTCTGCCTGCCGTGGACTTCTTATGCCCCTTGTTTATCTCAGAGGCCACAAAACCCCTGATATCGGAAAGCTCAGGGGCCCGGCCCCCGGGGCCGAACCCTTCAAAGAACGTCTCAAGGTCTTTCTTATACGCCTTTATCGTGTGGGGCGATGCGCCCCTTTCGTTCTGAAGGTGCCTGATGAACTTGTCTATATATACCCTCAATATATCCTCATGAAAATATCTTAAAAAGGGCGTAGGTCAAGGATGCGCCTGCAAGCCCTCCCAAGACGACCTCCCATGCGTTGTGGACCTTTGTGGCAACCCTGCTCTGGGCAACTGCAACCGCAAGCACAAAGCAGAGGAGCGAGACGATGAAACTCTCAGTCATATAGGTGACGGACACCCATACCGAAAACGCAAGGGCCGAATGGCCGCTGGGCATCCCGCCCCGAAGGGGATGGCCCTTGCCGAGATAGGTCTTAAGCAGTATCACCCCTATCAGGACGAGCACGACGGCAATGACCGCTATCTCCTCCGTGGCGTGCCTGCTCATGTAAACCCCCTTGTCAAAGACATTGCGGATATAGGGGGAAAGCACCATGAAGCCCACAAGCGCCGCCCCGAATGCGGTTATCAGTACGGCGCCTGCGGCTATGTCCTTTGCTATGCGGGCCTTCTCCGTCTTCTCAGGCGAGATTAAATCAACTATCGTCTCAACCGCAGTGTTGACCATCTCGGCAAGGAGCACTGCTATTACCGCAAGGGCTATGAGGAGGAACTCCGTCTTTGTCACGCCAAGCACATAGCTTGCAAAGAGAACCGCTGCTGCGGAGTAGAAATGATACCTCAGGTGGCGCTCTGTTTTTGCGGCATGCAGTATGCCCTCTATGGCATATTCAGCGCTCTTTATCCACGGTCTAAGGGGCATTCATCACCTATATTGAGACATGCTAACGCCTGGGCTCGCAGCCCCATTAGCAGGCGCACAGTTTTTCCTCCTTAAGGGCCTGCCGGCCTTCCTTAAAAAGAAACCCCACTACAATCAGGCCGACCGCCGGGTCTGCCCACCATAGCCCGAAAAGATAGTTGAGACCAAGCCCGACAAGGAGGGAGAGGGACAGTAATATGCAGGTGAGGGTCTGCTTGGAGTCCGCAACGAGGCTTCTGCTTCCTATTTTTTTGCCGAGCCTGTACTTCATGACGAACAAAACCGGCATTGTTATAAGCGAGACGAGCGCTACGATTATCCCAAGAAGGCTCGGCTCAGGCGCTTCTTTTAGATAGAGACTCTCAAGGGATTCGTAAAGCACATAAGCCCCGAATATGAAAAACGCATAGCCTATGAGCCTGACGGCCTTTTTCTCCGCCCTCTCCTCCTCTTCCGGGGAGACTCCGGCGTGCCTCCTGAACCTCCATATCATCACGCCCCCTGAGAGGGACTCCATGAAGCTGTCAAGGCCGAAGCCCACGAGCGCTATGCTTCCTGCCAGAAGCCCGGCGAATACCGAGATTGCCCCCTCAAGCACGTTATAGCCCACTGTAAAATAGGAAAGCCGAAGGGCTTTTTTCTTGAGGGCGTCCACGGCCTTAAGTTTAATCTCAGCCATTGTTTTATTTTAACACAGAGGGTTTAGTCCGCAGGTTTAGTAATTAAGCATCAGTTGATTTATCCAGAACTGTGGAATAATAACTTGACTTATTCCAATTAATTGCCTTTAAGTGGAACAAACATTCTCCAGCAACATTGTATGAGACCAAGTATTAAGAGATTTAAATCCTCTCCAACATCTCCCTCTCCTTAGCCCTCATCCTCCTTTCCGCATGTCCGCCCTTTTCGTGGTCATACCCTATGAGGTGAAGAAGTCCGTGTATGAGGAGCCGTCTTATCTCCTCACCAAGTGTAAGGCCGTGTTCTTTTGCCTGAGAAGCGGCCTGAGAGGGGTTGATGACTATATCCCCCGGAAGATAGTGGCCTTCATGCGGGATTTCGCCGGGACTGTACAGAGGGAAAGCCAGCACGTCCGTTGCCCTGTTAATGCCCCGATAGCGGAGGTTAAGCGACCTCATGCGGGAGGGGGAGCAGAAGAGGATGCTCAGCTCAGCCTCTTTGAGCCCTAATATGCTGAGGGCCTTCAGCGAGTCTCTCTTTATCCGCCTCAGGTTTAGCCTTATCTTCCTTTGGGTGCTGCGAATTTCGACCTTCATCGCCGTTTTTCCCTTCAAAGTCAAACCCCGGATAATCCACCCTCTTATGAAGTATGCCTATCAGGATGTGGGTGAAGCGCTTCTTGACCTCGTAGATGTCCTTTAGCATCAGTTCGCATTCATCGAGCTGGCCCTCAAGATACATGTGGTCTATTATCTTGTCCACGAGGCTGCTGACCCTTGCCGGGGTGGAGTCCGTAAGAACCCTCGATGCCGCCTCCACAGCGTCGGCCATCATGACGAGGGCGGCCACTCGGGTCTGGGGCTTGGGCCCGGGGTATTTGTATTCCTCCTCGGTAAGCTCATCGCTGTGCTCAAGCCCCCTCGCCTTATGATAGAAGTAAGTGATAAGGCTCGAGCCGTGGTGCTGCTGTATGATGTCCGTTACCGGACGGGGCAGCTTGTGCTCCCTGGCCAGTTCAACGCCCTCCTTGACGTGGGAGATAAGTATCATGCTGGACATGTGGGGGGTAAGCCTTTCATGCTTGCTCACGGCCGCGGGCGAGTTCTCTATGAAGTACTCCGGCATCTTCAGTTTCCCGACGTCATGATAGTATGCTGCCACTCTCGCAAGCAGGGGGTTGACGCCCACGGACTCAGAAACGGAGTCCACAAGGTTGCCCACGA
Source organism: Thermodesulfovibrionales bacterium (assembly GCA_030682405.1). Taxonomy (GTDB): domain Bacteria; phylum Nitrospirota; class Thermodesulfovibrionia; order Thermodesulfovibrionales; family JdFR-86; genus JAUXOF01. Next base: position 18,514 of record JAUXOF010000074.1, on the reverse strand, counting down.
TTATGCTGTGGTGGTAGGTGCCGGGCGCCGAGACCATGAGGCTTTTCATAAGCGGCTGGTCAAGGTCAAGGAGTTCAAGGAGGCTTATGTCGGTTTTAACATTAAAGGCATACTCAAGCGCCGGCAGTAGAATGGAGACTACGGCTATAACCGCTACCGCGCAGAAGACGGCAAAGGCCATTGCGAGCGGGAACTCCGGCAGCACGAACCTGCCGTTGAAAAGATATATCATTGCAACGGTCAGGATGTTTGCGCCGAGGACATACATTCCGCTTTTTAATATCGCGGTGCGCTTCTTGCACCTTATAACCCCGAAGGCCGCAGTGAGGCTGCCCACGAAGATATAGACGGAGTACGAGGCGTCGGAAAGCCAGAGGCCGCCAAAAAGGCTTATGATGAAGGAAAAAAATATCGCCGTATGGAAATCAAAAAGCAGGGTCACGAGCATTGCGCCCGCAGGCATCGGGATGCCGAAGACAGCGGCTTTTACCTCCGCGCGGCCGAACCCCCTCGCAAGCCCCTCAAGCACATAGCCAGATAACCTGCCCAAATAAAGCGTGCCCACTATCAGAGAGCCCAGCAGAAGGAGCATGCCGTAGTCATTGATGAACCTGGGCTTATACCTCAGCATGTCCTTATAGAACATAAAGAGCAGCAGGGCGGAAAGGAGAAACGCCCCCAAAAGCTCCGCCGGGCCGAGCATCCTCTGCACGGCAAAGGCCGCAAGCAGCCCGAAGGCCGCAAGCAGGGAATATGTCTTCAAGTCAACCCCGCTTAAATCAAGCCTTAGGCGAGTCTTTTGAGTCTTCCTAACGCCGTTTTTCATGCCTGTCATATGCCTTTATTATCTCCTGCACGAGCCTGTGCCTTACAACGTCCCTTTCGGAAAAATATATTAGCTTAATGCCCTCTATCCCCGCCAGTATTTTTTCGGCCTCCACAAGCCCGGAGACCCTGCCCTGAGGAAGGTCTATCTGCGTTATATCGCCGGTTATCACCGTTTTTGAGTTGAACCCCAGCCGCGTCAGATACATCTTCATCTGCTCAGGGGTCGTGTTCTGCGCCTCGTCGAGTATTATAAAGGAGTCGTTAAGCGTCCTGCCCCTCATGAACGCAAGCGGCGCTATCTCTATAATTCCCTGCTCTATGAGCCTCAAGGCCCTTTCCGCATCCATCATATCATAAAGCGCATCATAAAGCGGCCTCAGGTACGGGTTGATTTTCTCGTACATGTCCCCGGGCAGAAACCCGAGCTTCTCTCCGGCCTCCACCGCGGGCCTTGCAAGGACGAGCCTGCTGACCTCTTTTTTCAGGAGGGCGCTGACCGCCATTGCCATCGCAAGATAGGTCTTTCCCGTGCCGGCAGGCCCGATGCCTATGGTTATGTCATGCTGCCTTATGGCGTCTATGTAATGTCCCTGCATCTCGGTCTTGGGCATGACTGGCCGCTTTTTTGGGAATACCGGGATGTTCATTGAGAAAAGCCCTGAAAGGGAAACCTCCCTGCCCGCGGAGGCGGACATCACCGCATGTCTTATGTCCTCGGGCCTGAGGATGCGGCCGGAGCGGCCTATTTCCCTGAGTTCGTTGATGAGCGTCCTTGCCGAGCCGACAGGGCCTTCTTCGCCCTGTATGAATATCTTGTTCCCCCTTGAGCTTATGACGACGCTAAGGGTCTCCTCTATGAGCTTCAGGCTCTCATCAAGAGAGCCATGAAGGAGAGGCAGCTCTTTTTCAGGGTCAATCTCTATCTCTTCGGTAACCGTAGCATTCCTCTTATTCAGTTGGCTACAAAGGCCGGTATCCCCTCGGAATTTTTGAGCTTAAGGGCAATTGCCTCCGCCTCTTTCCTGTCCGGGAACCTGCCGATGCGAACTTTAAAAACCCCGCCGGAGATGCCGCCATCGCCATCGAGCAGATAGGCGGAATAGCCCTTTGCCGAAAGCCTCCTCTTAAGAGACTCCGCATCCGTCTTCTTTTTGAAGGCTCCTGCCTGCACACTAAATATGCTATCCGGGGAGGGCTTAACTACTGATTTCTCAGGCGTCTTTTTGCCTGCCTGTGGCTTGGAGACCAGAGGCGCGGCAGGCTCAGGCGGCGCCGCGTGACTTGAGCTTCCTGTTGCTTCCTCTTCAACTGAAATAGGCATACCTGCTCTTGAATCCTCAGGGAGTTCGGTCCGGGATTCGGCCTGCACGGTCTTTTCCGTGTCCTCAATCAAGGGGGCCGGCGTTCCGATATCGCCGGTGGTGGTTTTGCCGACGTAAAACCCGAGCATAAAGCTTGAACCGGAGACGACTGCGACTATCAAAATGGCAACGAGCCGCGCGCCCAGCAAGCCTTTGACATTCATGCTATAAGCATAGCATCACCGTATGAGAAAAATCTATAACAAGGCGGATTCTCACCGGCTCAAAAACTCCGCAGGGGAAACAATTTTTATGCCGCTATAGGACTTGAGATTCCTTAAGTGAATGTCCCCTGAAATTATATAGCCGGCCCCTGCCGCTACAGCGCATTCTATGAATTTATCGTCCGAGGGGTCGTCCTTTACGGCATTGATCTTAGGCAAAGACGCCGCGAATATCATATTTGCTCTCTTTCCGAACAAAGTTAGAAGCTCGTCGGGCTCCGGGTCGTCCGGAAAAACCCTCACAATCACTTCAATATATTCTTCGAGTATTTCCTTTGAGACGCAGAGCGTAATCTCTCCGGTCTTCCATAGGTCAATGATTCTTCTCGGAATTCCCCGTGCGTTTATAAGTGAAGATACAAAAACATTCGTGTCTATAACCGCCTTCACGGGCTATCGTTTTCCCTTAGACACCCTTACTTCCCGAATCGTTCTTTCGACATCAGCCTCCGTTATGCCTCTCGTCCGGGCCTTCTCGGAGAACCGCCCCCACAGGTCGTCAACTACTGCCGAGAGGTCGCTCTTTTCTATGTAATCCTCCACCATCTCCCTGACCTTCTCGCTCGCGGTCTTGCCCTCCATCCGCGCGGCCCTGTAGAACTTGTCTTTCGTCTTCGGGTCTATCCTTATAATCATCTGCGCTCCCATTGCTTCACCTCGTATAGCTTGTATATACAAATTATACGCTACCTATTTTGAGAAAATCAATCACAAATATTTTCCCAGATCCGGCGCAGTATTTTAACCAGCTCCTTTTTGTATTCCTTCCGATGACTGTTTCCTGCAAAAGGCAAAACACTTTTAGGACATCTTCAATTTCACGTATCCTCATAGTTCCCCCTTTCTTCTCCCCTACACCCAGACGATGTCCGCGAGGCGCGCAACCTTCTTGAATTCGGGGTCGCCCGTCACTATGGAGGCGTTATGCTCCACGGCTGACGCAAGGATAAAACAGTCGGCGTAAGAGATGCTATAAACGGCTTTATATTCGGCGGCCTGAAAAATAAGATTGTTCGAGACGGACAGTACGGTAAAGCCAAGCCTTTCTATAGCCGCGAGGACCTCGATTTTTTTTTGGTCGCCGAACTCCCTTTTCGTGGAATAGATTATCTCCCCCAGGTTTATCGCGTTAATATACTTGGCGCTCCCGGCCTTATTTATGCTCTCAAGGAGGCGGACGACCCCTTCGTATCCTTTTTCTTTCTGAAAGAGTTTAAGCAGGGCGTGGCTGTCGAAAATATGTTCCCTCTTAGGCACTACCGGAATTCGCCTTTCCGCTCCTTAAGGAGCTTCCCCGAGAGCGAGGGCTTGGATGGCAAAAGGCCGCAGGCTGAGGCGATGGGGTTTATAACGGGGGGGATAAGATAGATGACGCCCCCGTACTCCATTATCTGTATTTCCGTGCCCGGCTCTATATGGTATTTCTTCCTCATCCCGGCGGGTATTACTATCTGCCCCTTGGATAAGGTCTTTACGAAAGACATTTCTAACCTCCTCGTAAAAAGTTATACGTTTATAATAAATGTATAACTTTAAAGCAGTTTTGTCAACCGGCTATCAGCATGGCGTCCCGCCAAAATGATAATGTCCTAAATAACCAAAGTAGAAATGTCCTAATCGGAGCTATAATTTCGCCTTTGAAGGAAGGGAGGGATTATGGTGTTGGCTTTTCCTGTTGCTTCCGAGGGGTTCCCTATGTATTATATACAATAACTATACAGCTAAGAGGGAGGCACACAATATGGAAGGTCTATGCTGGGTAGTTACCATTTTTATCTTTGGTTTATGTCTTTACTTTAAATATGTCGGTGTCAAGTGTTCAAAATGTGGCGGTATGACAACCACTTGGGATAAAAAAGCATCTGAACGTGCTAAAAAATTTGGATATGAAACGGTAATGTGTGAGAAATGCATAAACGAAATCTTTTTAGAAATGGAAAAAAAACGGAAGCATCAGGAGGCTTTGGCAAAATCGCTTCTGGTAGCTTGTCCAGATTGCGGTAAAGCTATATCAAAACACACTCTATCCTGCCCGCACTGCGGTTGCCCCATTGCGGATATAACGACACAGATATCTAATAGCTCGGTTAGAACGTGGGAAGTGACCGATGACGGTATGGCCATTAATGAGATGTCTGCACAGTCACCTAACCGCCTGCGGCCTGTACTGGCAGATGACCCGCTTTCGGGCGCAACAGATGCAAAAACGGGTATTCCTAAATGTCCCACATGCGGCTCTCCCAATATAGAAAAAATTTCCGGAGGTGAGAAGGCGTGTCATGTATGTTGCATTGGAATACTCGCACCTCTTTTTAAAAAGGTGAGGTCGTCTTTCAAGTGCAATGCCTGCGGCTATTTGTGGTGATGTATCATATCAGCCTGAGGCGTATTGAACCGCTTTTTAAGGAGGTGTCCATGCCATTCAAAAGGAATATAGTATGCCTTTCTTTAGTAATCTTTTTGAGCTTCACGCTGAATTGTTATGCTGAAAAGGTTATAAAAAAATGGACGGATAGGGACGGGGTTATACATTACGAGTATGTTGAATCACATGACGAAAATAAGAGGCAAGAAGGTGCACCCACGCCGCGCAAGTCTTCTGTCAGTCCATCTAAAACAGGATATAGTGGCGGACTGCTTACAATGAAACTGCTTAAAGTAGGTTCGACTTCAGCATCGGTTGAATATAACGGTCAGAAAATAACTGTCAGGAAATATTACCCTCGCCCGGGAGAACCGCTTTTGGGACAGTCTACCAATATGGGGTATTTAAGCCCTTGTTTGGGACATCTCGTTATAGCCATTGTTGACGATAATAACGGAGAAATTCTCTCTCTTGTTTGTGAGGGGAACGCAGTGCTTGTAGTGCCTAACGAATATATCCGTCTATAAGAAGGATAAAGTATAAACAATGCGGCCCTACCGAAAGGCCAGTCTCAGCAGGTGCTTAATCGCTTGAAACGAAATGGATAAAGAAAAAAGGGGAGAGAAGAACAAACCGTCAGCTTCTGATTACGACCAGATAGTTTATTTCAACCGGCTATCAGCATGGCGTCGCCGTATGAGAAAAATCTATAACCCATACGGATAGCCTCCCTGTATGCCTTGAGGAGATTTTCCCTGCCGGCAAACGCCGAGGCCAGCATAAGCGGGGTCGAGCGTGGGAGGTGGAAATTCGTAAGCAGGCAGTCCGCCGCCCTAAACCCGTATCCCGGATAAATAAATATGTCTGTGGCGCCTTTTATAAGTCCGTCTGCTGCCGCGCCTTCTTTTGCCGCATACCTGCCGGAGGCAAGGGCCTCTATCGCCCTTGTCGTCGTTGTGCCCACTGATATCAGCCTTCCGCCCCTCAGTTTTGTCTCCTCTATTTCCCTGAGAAGGGCAGGGGGTATCTCGAAATATTCCTCCTCCATGCGGTGGCCTTCAAGGGATTCGGCCTTTATGGGGATAAATGTGCCCTTGCCGACATGGAGGGTCAGATGCCGTATCAGCACACCCCTGTCCCTTATGGCATCCAGAAGCCCGTCCGTGAAATGAAGCCCGGCTGTAGGTGCGGCTATAGAGCCCTCGACCTCGGCATACACGGTCTGGTAACGCTCCATGTCCTCTCTATCCGGCAGCCTCTTTATATAAGGAGGAAGGGGCATGCCGCAGGCCATGAAAAGCTCCTCCCTGGGGCCGGGGAAAACAAGATACCCGCCCTTCTCTATCTCCGCCTCAAGGTAAGCGCTGTCCCCTGACGGATTGGGGATTTTTATCCTGCCGGTATATTTTTTGGAGCAGAGTATCTCCCACCGTGAGTCCGAAACGCCCTTTACAAGGAGTATGTCGAGCCTCCCTCCTGTGGGCTTAAAGGCCTGAAGGCGCACAGGCATGACCTTCGTCCTGTTCAGAAGAAGCATATCTCCGCGAGAGAGATATTCTACTATGTCCTTGAAGAGCCTGTGCTCCGACGAGCCGTCCTTAAGAAGCACCAGCAGCCTTGAGGAGTCTCTTTCTTTTGCCGGCCTTGAGGCTATCAGCGATTGCGGCAGGTGGAAGTCAAAATCCAGGGGATTCATAAAGCTCGATTGCAGCACCGGGGAAGTAGTATTGCAGTATTTCCTTGTATGTCTTGCCCTTCCGGGCCATCTCAAGGCTGCCCCACTGGCAGAGGCCGACCCCGTGGCCGTAGCCCTTGCCGTCAAAGAACACGGAATCCCCGTTTACCTTCACGCTGAAGTCCGTGCTCGGGAGCCTCTTCCACCCGAGCTTTCTCCTGAGTTCGGTCGCCTCGATTGTGTGGTTTGAGTCCGTTATCACAGCCACGGCCTTCACCCTGCCGGTGGATGTGCGGGATTTTATTCTGATATCCGTCATGCCTTTTATGCCGAGCGCCTTTTCAATCTCTGAAAAAGGCATCTTCCTGCTCCACATCTGATACGGAGAAAGATTGCACTCCGACGCCACAGGCCTCAGATACGGCCTGCTCGTGCCGAAGACCTCCCCGGCCTCCTCCGTCATCCCGCCGCATGTCGAATGATAATAAGCCTCTATGGGCCTGCCGTTGTATGCCAGCACCTCGCCCTTTGTGCTCTGGACGCCGTAAGAGACTACCGCATCCTCGTTGCCGCCCTTGAAGACCTGATGCAGGACAGTGGAGGTCAGGTGGAACTTCCTGTCCTTGTTCTGCATCTTCAGATTAAGCGCATACGTCCTTGCCACAACCGCCTGAGCCTTAATAGCCTCTATCTCCCAGTTCTTGCCGAGCTCCGAGGAGACAACCCCCTCCACGTACTCCTCCATAGGTATCTCGCTTACGAGGTAAAGGCTGTCCTTGCCCTGCCATACCTCTATATTGCCTTTATACCTCGTATAGCCGACAAGGAGCTCACCCTTAATGGTATCGAGCATCCCAAGATGCTCGCCCTTTTCGGGTATGTCCTTGAAATTGCCGTCAAGTATCAGCACCTTTATCGTCTCGGACGCTGCCGTTGAGAGCATCAAAAAGACGATTCCTGCGGCAATCAGCAATCTTTTCATTTCTTTCCCATAGTCAAGAAAAGCGGGGATACAGCCCCTTGCCGAGGGGTTCGCAACCCTTGCCCTAAGGCCCGGAACTCCGGCCTCCGGGACTCCTTTTCTTCCCTTTCTTTCTTGGAAAAAATGCATCCGCAGTATTTCTGCCTGTAAAGCCCGAGTTCCTTTGAGAGCCTTGCGCCCTCGCGCCATCCCGGCCTCATGTCCTCGAAATAAAAAGGTATTGAATGCTCCTCCTCCGCCTCCCGCGCGGCTTCCGCTATCAGGTCGAATTTCTGGTACGGGCTTACGAGGAGCGTTGTCGTAAAACCGTCAAGCCCCATCTCCTTTGCGGCAGAGGCGGTCTTCTTAAGCCTCATCCTGTAACAGGCCGCGCAGCGGTCTTCTCCTTTGTCCTCCACTGACCGGAGGAAATCTTCAAGTCCGTAATGGTCTATGTACTCTATGTCAAGACCCCAGAGGGTTTGAAGAGTTTTTAAAGCGTCGAGCCTTTTTCCGTATTCCTCCTCCGGGTGGATGTTCGGGTTGAACCAGAGTCCTTTTAAGGCAATGCCCTTTGCAGTCAGGTGTTTGACGGGGTACAGGCTGCAGTTTGCACAACACATATGCAGAAGGAGCCTCATGTTCAATTATACCAGAACGGCTATGAAACAGGCGCAATTGACACGGCATCTTTTTCATGATAGTAAATTCATAAGGGGAAGAGGGGCGCTCTCAGGGGGCATTTAAGATGAGAGCGGCATATGTTTTTCTTCTGGCGTTCATTATTTTTCAATTCGCGCGGCCCTTGGCCTCGGGGGCAATGATAGACCACTCAGCCTATCGGCCTGATGATTACGCAAAATGCCTTGGATGCCATCCGAAGGCGCTTCCCCTGCACCAACGGCAGACCCCTAAAAAAATCCTTCCGGGCTGTCCCCTCGGCTCGGACGGCAAGATGGTTTGCCTTAGCTGCCATGACTGCATAAGCGGGACATGTTTTCTGAGGGTGTCATCCCCTGAACAGATATGCCGCACCTGCCACGACTGCACTCTGGGCATGGGCTGCCTTTTGGGCATCGCACACATGGGAGATGCCCCGGACATAGAAGGACAGGTCCATAACTGCCTGACCTGCCATGACGGCTCAGTGGGCAAGCAGGCAGGAGGCCCGGGCGAGCATAAGACGGATGTGCTTTATATCAAGGGCAAGGACATGAAAACAGTTACCGACAGGAAAGTGGTGTTCGTCAATGGAAAGGTCACATGCATCTCCTGCCATAACCCTTACGGCATAGACAGCGCAAAGATTTCAAAGCCGAACACCGAAAGCCGCCTTTGCCTCACATGCCATAGGAAGTAGGCCACCCTTACCACCACTCAACCGCCTTAACCTCCGCTTTCCACTTATCGAGCCTCCTTACTCCCTCTATATGAAACTTCCTGCCGTCATAGAGCGTATTTTCTATCTCTATCGTGTCCCCGGCATTTAAATCAAAGTGCTCCCAGAAAACCGTGAACCGAACCGTTAAGAGAGGGGTCTTTCTCTGTTTTAGGATATGTCCAAGCACGCTGTCCGCCATCGCCTGAAGGCGGATAAACCCGAACTCCATATCCTTAGGGTAAGTTCCGTACTTCGCTATGGAGGCCGCATCTTCTGCCTTGGAGGTCCCGTCCCACTCACTCTCCGAACCTTGCCGGGAATAGTTCTTTTTGAAGCTCGCAGTCAGGTCATTAAACACATCATAGGTCGGCGTCTTTGAGAAGGTGAACTTTGCGAACTGCCCGGCAAGCTCCTCTTTTGAAATCGTCTTCACGGCGGCAGGCGCCGTGTCCGGGATATAGTCCAGATACCAAATGCCTTTTTCATATTTCAGCGTGCTCCTGCATTCAAAGGCAAGCTGATTAATGAACTCCGAAGGCTTGATTTTCCCGTCTGTCTCAAATGCAAACTTATAACCCCCTGAGATTGCCGAGGCATATAGGGCACCTGCCGCATTAAATGAGGTTGTGTCTATGTCCGAGAGGGAAAAGCCTAACTTTTGAATGAGGAAGTGTTTGATAACATAATCCGGCCTTTCTATCAGATTCCCCAAGCCTCCGTAATTGCCGTCCATGTCTTTATAGCCTGAGACTACTGCATGGAAGCGGTCAACAGTGTGCGTGGATACGACATCCCCTGTCCTTTGGACATTGGGAGCCGTGGACTCGCTCGCTGTCTTTGTTGAAATCGTTCTGTCAACAGCCTGCACTATAAGGCCGCCCCCGCCGGTGCCGGTATGGAACTTGACACTTAAAGCATTGCTGCTCAGTCCGTATTCGCCGGAAATTACAGTGAAGGTGGCGGTAAAAGAGCCGTAATAGTCAAAGCTCAGGTCCGAGGGGAGCTTCAGGTACTTCGTATACCCCCCGACTGATATCTGAAAATACGGGCTTCCCGATGCCTGACAATTAGCAAGTTGGACGCTGACCTTATACTGAACAGCGTTTCTCTGGCCGGAAAACGCAGGGAAGGTTGTCTCGAATATCAGGTCACCGCCGGATGATTGGGTAGTGCCGCCCATCGGAAGCCCCTCAATAATCTGGTTGATTACCGAGGTATTTTCAGTATCGTGAATATGAGTCGGGTTTGTGACCGTTATTGTCTCCTTAACGGCCTCTACCTTAATCTGAGCTGTTGCCTTAATCTTGTGCTTACCGTTTTCATAAACGGCAGATACGCCGGAGTCAACCCTGAGGAGCTTCCCGGCTATCTCTGCGTATATGTCCCCGACGCTGTAAAGCTCATGCCCTGAAAGAACGCTTTCATAAACCGATTTATGCTCCCAAACCTCAGCGCCTGCCCGGTGCGCCGTGGCAGCGCCGCTTTGCCCTCGCGTGAGGCTGGCGAGGGTATTCCCAGTCTTTGAGGCATAGCCTATTTTCTCGTTGTCAAGCCAAACCGAGCCAGAGGCAGGGAAGCGCACTGCATCGGAAAGCTCAAGGCTTGTCTCCGCTGCCGTGATTTCGGCCTTAAGAGTGGTCCTTGCGCCCCAGTCCGTCCTAAGCGCGGGCATCAAAAGAGAACCCCCGTAAACCATCGGCTCTACCTTGCCCACATCCTCATAGGCATTGGGGTAAACGAGCGTGTCTATCATGGCCTGCTTCCATCCCCTGTCCTTGGCGTAGGGCATAGAGGAGACCTTGCATTTAAACCCCATAAGGTCTATATCATCGGGAGAGTCGAGGACGCCTTTAAAGAGGGTAACCGGCTCCGAGAAGTCGTTGCCGTCAAGATAGATTTCTTTTATCAGGCATTCGGCTCCCTCAAAAGGGTATGTGTCCCCGGCTTCAATCAGATAGTTGTATGCCTGCCATTTGTCGTTCTTAAAATCAAGCTGAATGTCTGCATTCAACCCTACAGAGCTTACCCTTTTAAGCTCCTCCCCGATGCCGGAGAGGTCTTTAAGATAATCCTCATATATCCGGCTTCCGATTTCAATGCCCCTATCTGAAAAATAAAGTGTCGGGCCATTATTTTTAAGCGTTACCTCAATGAGATAAATAGGGTTGAGCCGGGGCATGTCCCTGAGTACTTCCGCAGCCTTGAACGCTGAGATATAAGGGCGCATAAGAGAGATGTTCAGGAAAAGGGTCTGAGGTTGGACAGAGGTCTTGACTCTCACGGTCGGAGGCCGGACGGTGATGGTGATGACCTGCACAGGCGCTAATATTCCACCTGCCTGAAATGCACCTGCCTGAAATGCGTTGCCTTGAAATGCCATTTATCCCCCGTTATCGTTCCTTATTTTGGATTTACATTGTCAGGCCGGAACCTGCGGCCACACAGGATTTGCCGGGTCGCTCGCGGCAGGGAAATCCCTCAGTGCCTGCCTGTACACGGACCACTCCATTTTCTTTTCCGCTACCAGCGGAGAATCGGAAAGCTGTGTCCAGTCGGACACGGCCAAAAGCGCATCTCTCCTCTGGCGTATTACGGAAAGCGCAAGGACATTGTCAAAGACCCACTCCGCCCCGTTCCATGCGTAAAGATGAGACTGTCTCTGAGTGACTGCTAAATCACTACCCTGCCTGTCGCCCTCATAGTAGTTTCCATTTGCGCCTATGAAATAACCCATGGCTTTTAAAACCCCCTTTCAACCAATATCCGATATTGGCCCGTTGTCATCTGGTTAGACGAGCTTGACCCGAACTGCTGAGAATAATGCGGGCATAGATAGTTCCCGCTTGACATTATCCTCGTTGTAACCGGCGAAACGACAGAGATGTTTGCACCGTACTCGTAAGGGGTGTAGGCCCAATGGCCGTGAATCCGTACCGGCACATAAGAAGAACTTTCCCTGTAAAGGAGTTGAACCCTCTGGAGCCCGGCATCTACGCCGATTTTGGAGCTCTTGTTATAAATCGTAAATGCGCCGGATGCGTCAAACCATTCGCTGTCATAGAACCCCCTCATGGCGTATGACGTAACGGATGTTACGTCGCTTGCGTTAGTTACACACTCTCCAACAAAGACCCTCTGCTTTTCCTCCCATACTGTGCCGGTGTACCTCCTCATCTTCATCGAGGGGATGTCAAACCAATGCTGGTCAGTCGCAGGACTCCCCGGAGCGGAGTAGGCATAAATTGGGACTAACGTCGAATAACCACATATAAGAGCGCCGTGTGGGTTTCTATCTATATAAAGAAAGATTGTTGAATTGTAGGGGAGATTAACCCATGCGCCTGAATCGTCTGTTGTTATAGAGCCAATATAATCAACCGCTCCGCTTCCGTCAAACCCTGCGGCAAAAGCAATTCTTAATGGTGAAGTTCCCCCCCACAAAGCAACAATCGGCCCTGAGCTAAATCCAAGAAATTGGGCATAGCCGTTTGCATCTGTTTGACCGATCAAAACGGTCTGCCTTTGAGGGGCAACGCCGTCTAATGCGTGCTCTGCGTTCCAGTTTGAGGGCCTGACAAGAGTGGCGTCCCCGCCATCCGCTACTTCGCTGGTAAAAGCGTGTTTGATTTTCATTGCACAACTCCTTCCTTTTTCGTCTTAATTAAAATTTAGAATGCCCGATGCCTGCCACTCTATCAGTAACTCGCCGTTGCTTGAGGTCTTGTCCACGCCGAAGTCAATGTAGCAGATTAAGGGCGATGTGCCTGCATCTCCGGTGTCCCTGTAAATGACCGCGCCCCGTGCCGTAATCGTGGATCCCGGCCATGAGGCATCGTCGGCATCAAAGACGCCCCGGTTGTTCACGTTGTCCTGAGTTACGGTATGGTTGGCGAGTTCCTGCCCTCCTGGGCTATAACCCGCGCCCACAACCTCATCCGTTATAGCGCTCTTGAATTCGTGCGTATCCTGATTCGGCGCATATGCCGAAGTGACGAGCATGACCTTAATCGTGTGGCTGTCCATGTCAATGTTCCCGTTTGCTATGTTTTTTTTAAATGCGTTGTAAATCACATCCGCCATGTTTACGCCTCCTTTATGGTATTACCTCTAAGAAATCGAAATCAAAGCCGTACTCCTGATATGCCGTCTCCTTGAGATTTATCGGCTTTCTGAGTTCACCGAACATCCACACGCCCTCATGGTCGCAAAGGAAAAACGGTTTTGAACCTGCCCATGCAGCGTTCAGGCCGAGGATGTTGTTTTTCTGAACCTCCCACGCGCCTGACACATGATAGAGCCTCTGCCTTTTGGCGCTTCCGTTTATGAGATGCCTGCCCTGTCCTGAGGAGGTCTCATCCCTCTCGGCATTAAAGAACGGCTCCAGAGGACCGGATAGGTGAGCGGGGTCTTTCTCCCACTCGTAACTACGGGTAAGAAAAAGCTCGGTAATCCGGGGCGCCGAGGACGGCCCTGAGATTGTGAATCTCCAGTAGCGGCGGCTCTCTGCCGGCCACGACTTCTCTATCAGTGCCGTGCCCTCCTGAACCCACATGGCCACGGCAGGGGTGTATGAGATGCCGTCATCCGAGTATTCTATGCCGAGCGTCATGCCGTCAAGGTTATGCCCTGCGGGGATGAGCAGGCGGTCTACTCGAATGGGCGAACCGCCTTGGTCCACCTTCACCGTTGTTGTCACAGCCGCAGTCGTCTTAAAGAACCTGACTATGCCCCTGTCATACAGGCGGTAAAGCGGAAAGCCCGCGTCCTCTGTTCCCGCAGAAAGGGTAACCACCGAGGTCTCAAGTATGTTTTCATAGCAGCACTTAATCATCCTCCGCCTCCCTTTCAGAACCCCTCGAGCTTTTCTCTTGAAAACACATTGCCGTCCGTCTCCTTGTTCGTTTCCGCCCTGCCCTCGGATGATGCCTGAGGCGAGGGGTCAATGCCGAGCGAGACAACCCCCCTTGATATGTCCCCAAGGATGCGCACGGCGTTTCCGTACCTTTCAGCCCTCAAAGGAGGCATCTCAGCCGCGCGCCTTGAAAAGAGGTTATAGACTGCAATGTCTATTGAGAGTTTTTTTACGATATCCGGCGCCCCGGCAAACGGCACTGCATATCTTTCCCCGCAGTAGGAGTTTATCTCCGCATCCGCCTGCGCTATGGCCTCATCAACCCTTGACTGGCTCGGAAGGCCGAGGTTTTCGTCATCAGTAAGCAGGACGAGGAGCTTTTCGGGGATGAGCTTTTTTATGTCGTCAATAGTGCTGTATGCCATATGGCCTCCTTTTCATTAATCCCCCTTTGGGGGCAAGGGGGGACGTGCCCCCCTTTTTTTAACCTCAGCCCAGCCACGGAACCACAAGGAGTTCCGCCGTGTTCTTCCACTTGTTGACCGCGCCTAATGCATCGCGCTCGTTCATGAGGAGCTCTCTTGCCGCCGCCTCAAGCGAAGGGGGCACGATAAGGAGGTTCGGGGTGATGCCGATAGGCCTTCCCTCCCCATCCTTAAACCCGAGCATTGCAGCCCTTGCATTGCCGTAATTCGCGGCATCAAGGGTGTCCTTTGAGGCATAGGCAAGCTGCCAGAGCCCGAACCCGGCATTGTCCCTGCGGTCTACGCCGTAGACGTACTTTTTCCGCATAAAGACGCTCTCGTCGTCCGGCCTGTCCTTGGAGACGAACTCCACGTCCCTTCTTGACTGGAAAATGAAGGGCTTTACCGCCTTGGAGACATCCAAGAGATACCACGCCGTTGCCGCGCCTCCGCCGAAATTGGAGACCGTCGAGCCCCCGACCGGATGGTCGGTGTCGAAGAAGTACTGCCCGTCGTAGCAGGCGGTCAAGAAGCCCTGAGGAAAGAGGCCGAAGACGAGTTCGTCCGGATGCACCGCGGCAACCCTTCCGAGTTCCGCGACAATCGGCCTGTAGACCCCTACGGAGTCGTCCTCCATGTCGTTGCGGTCAACCTCTATTGTGACTTCCCAGTCCTTGTTCTTTATGCTGTAGGAGTGCATCTGGAGGTTTTTGATATGCCTCTCTCCCACCCACTCCCTCATCTTCGGAAACGCCCCGAGCCACGAATGCGTCTCCTCCCTCACCGAGGAGGGCACTACCATCGCCACCTTTCCGTAAAGCGGCTCTACCGCATGGAACGCCTCGTTGAATATCGTCTTGAAGCCCTTGTACACCGCGCCGAGCGATGCCTGATTGATTACCATCTCACCTTCCTCCTTTCTATTGGCAAAACATTAGTCGAATTTAACCCAGACGCCGTCCGGGTCTACGTCAAAGACCTTGCCTGCTACGGAGCGGGTGCCGGTGCCGTCGGTCTTTGCCACGGTCTGGTCATCCACAATGTAGCAGTCCGCACCCATGTCTGCCCTCGTAAGGGTGTCTGCTCCGGATGAGTTTGCGAACCTGAAGACCCCTTTGCGCACATCAACGCTTATGTCTCCGTTTGCGCCTGCGGAATTGTCCGCCTGCGCCTCAGCCCTTCCCAGCCCGATGAGTCCGGTTGCCGTTGCGCCCGGCGTTGCATAGCCGTTTGCATTGCGCGCAACGAGGCCGCCTGCATAGAGCTTCTTTGAGGCTGCCACAGGCATGGAGATAATATCTCCTTCCCTTTTGGGGGTGTTTCTGTCTGCCGTCAAAGCTGCCATTTTCTATCCCTCCTTTTTGTTGTGTTTTCTGAATATCCCCTCATCTACCATGAGGAGACTGTTGACATGCGCCTGCATCTCATCTACCGCATACGGCACGGAAGCCCCCGCGGCTGCGGCCTCGCCCATCGGCACCGCCTCAGGCGCCTTTGAAACGAAGACCTTGAAACCCTCGGGGTCCGTCTCTGCATAGGACGCTGCCCATTCCCTCTGTGCGGGAGTAACCTTGCCCTGTTTCATTGCGGCAGAGACGAGTTCGCATGCGTCCTTTTTTGCAAGCCGTGACTTGAGTTCCGAAATCCGGCCCATGAGCTCTGGAATCTCGGACATGCGGCCCTCTGCCTGCTTCATGGCCATAATCGTGCCCGCAACCTCTGAAAGAGCCGCACCCTCCGAAAGCCCGATGGCTGATGCAACGCGCGCCCTGAACTCCGAAAATCCGGACATCACAGCCTCTAAAGCGGAAACCGCCTCATCCTCTCCTGCATCATCGGGCAGGCCGAGCATAACCAGAAGTCTCTTCATAACCCTTACCTCCTTTCCCGGGGGCACACCCCCCGAACTCTCAGGGGTCACCGACCCCTTATTTACAAGCGGAACCATGCCGTCTATTGCCGGCTGGTTCGTAAGCGCCGCATTGATAAGCCTCACGACCCTGTTATCGGCAAGCCTCTTTAGAAACACGGGCGACAGATACCTGTACTCCCGGCCGGAAAGATAATCCCTTGCCCGCTCAGTCCATTGGACCGCAGCCCATATGCCACCCCCCTCTTTTCCCCCCTTAGCAAGGGGGGAGGAAGGGGGGTAAAAGGTGAGCCTTTTAATCCATCCCGCCGCAGGGGCTTCCTGCCCGCTTAGGGTCTGGTGCTCGTAGTCTATTACCATGTCGTTTTGCCTTGAGTTGAAGTCATTGACCACCGCCTCTGCGGACTCCTCATCCAGAACAAAGTCGCCCTTGTCCGTATGGTGAGCGCCGAAGGGGATGACCTGAATCTCCGAAGGCGCTCCGTCAATCGCCGTTAAAACCTGAATCCCTGCCCTGTCCATCACTTGCCTCCTCCTTTTAATGTCTCCTCCCCTTCTTCGGGAAAGGGGATTCCGAAACGCTTGTGTATGTGGGACACCGGTATGCCGTCAAAACCCGCATCCCTTACGAGCGCTGCATACGTTTGGGCTACGGCCCCAAGGTCTTCGGCCTCTTCGCGGTGGAAACTGAAAGCGGGAAGTTTTCTGCCGCCTCCGAAGTTAAACCCGACAAGCGGCCTTATGACCTGCATGGTTATCGTCCTTGCGAGGGCGGAGGCATCCGCCTCAAGGATGTCCTGCCTTACGCCCTGATGAACCTTTGCGGTTGCGTATGCGCCTCCCGTCTGCTCGGCCGTAAGGGTCTGCCCTAAGACCGCCTTTGACATGGCCGAATCGCAGAACGAGACGAGCCTTTCGTATGTGTCTGCGGACGGCGATTTCGTCCGGGACTCAAGAAGCTCTATCACCGTGGAATCGGATATGACCGCTGCAGCGTCCGTGCCGAGATTAAACACCGCATTCCTTAAGACCTTCCTGTCCGCCTCTGTCGAGGAGGCGTTGAACCTGCCTATCCTCGCCGGCATGGCAAACCGCTCGTTGAAGATTATCCAGTCCTTGAGCGAGTAATTTTTGAAAAGGTACATGTAGGCGCAGGGCCTCAGGACGCCCGCCCTCGGCATAACCCCGCTCCGTGCGCTATAGGAATGCACCACGAACTTATTGGGGGTGAGTTCCTCTCCGTAGACAGGCGATGAGTCTGTGAGGAGGCGGGGGAAGTCAGCAACCCCTCCCATCCCCCCCTTGGCAAGGGGGGGCGGAGGGGGGGTGAATGTAAACATCTTCTGGTGCCTCCACCTAAGCCCCTTTATCCACGCCCTGCCGTCCGAGACCTCCCACATGATTTCCGAGACCGAGAACCCCTTGCCTATGGCATCGAGCATGTGAAGCAGCGCTCCGTCCCAGTCCTCTATCCTGGCAAGGGCATCCTTTATAAATGCGGCGGCAGCCTCGTCCTCCCTGTCCTTGGATGCTGAGGCTATCTCCCACTGAAGACCCGTCACTGCAATCTTCCGCGTCTGAAGGACCGAGCCTAAGTGCGCATCCTTTTCCTCCATCTCCTCGAAAAGCTCCGCCTGCCTTCCGACATCCCCTGTATCGGCCTCCCTGAAAATCGAGGCGAGCCTTTCGGGTGTAAGGCCGTGAGAGGGGTATGAGGAGTACCTGTCACGCACAGTTCCAACTCCGATTTCATCCAGCACCGGCCTGTTCCCCTTTATCTCCCTGTTGTATGCATTGAAAATTTTCATATATCTCCTCCCATCCTGATGAAGTCTAAAAGGCTTTTAAGGAACTGGTCTACCCGAACCAGTTCGGTAGCTCCAGGACCGCGCCCTACCACCGGGTCTCCCTTCCGAAGCCCCTCTTTAAAAGCGGCTCGTAGGAGACCGATGCTATAGCGGCCTCTGCCGCATGAAGCCCCATGGCCGCTGCCCAGAACCTGTCGGCATGTCCCTGCTCCGTGCGCTCCGCATCAAAGCGGATATTACCCGCGCTCGTCGTGAACTTCTTCACGCTGTGGATGTCCTCCCTGATTTCCCTGTCTATCGGGAGCCTCACCTGCCGGTCTTCAAACCTCCGCCTGAATGTTACGGCCAAGTCCTCCTTGACCTTCCCGGTAAAAAGCACAGCCTCTGCCCTGCTCCCGAATTTCTCCACCGCCTCCTCGGCCAACTGCGCGCCGATGCCTGTGGAGTCTATGCAGCAACGGCGGATGACCACCCCCCCTGAGCCCCCCCTTGGCAAGGGGGGGATGGGAGGGGTAAAGAACGAGCCGTCCATGAGCGAAGAGAGGAAATCCCTCTGAACCCGAAAGGGCGCGTTTCTCATCTCATGAACCATCCGCGTCCAGAAGACATCGCCTACCTTCTCCCACAGCCAAAAAACCGTAAGGTCGCGTTTACGGCCTATGTCCACGCCGAGGTAATACCCCCCCCCATCCCCCCCTTGCCAAGGGGGGGATGGGGGGGTGAAC
>JAUXOF010000067.1 GCA_030682405.1 Thermodesulfovibrionales bacterium | reverse complement strand
TTAAAAATCAACCACTTGGCCATACCCCCCCCTCCCCCTGTTTTATAAAGCAAAAAGGAAGCGCAAGGCAGAGGAAATCCTTGCCGAAGGCTCGTAGAGAGAGAATACGGGATAAAGCGCGGGTAATTCAGCGTGGTTTTTGGAATTTTTCAGGGGCGCTGTGGTATGATTTTATCATGATTAAAGACCTCAGCCTCCACGGGGTAATGGGGCCGGTGGAGTTTTTCGCCTATGTCCGGGGCGCAGACACCAAGGGCGCTTATTTCTACGAAGAGTCTCCCTCAGGCATAAGGTTTTTTTCGCGGGGCAACGAGTTTACAATCTCCAAGGAGGGCATCCACTACAAGGGCACGGGCGGCAGTTTCTGCGACTACATGTTCGGCGTGGAAAAGCCCCTTGAGGACTTCACAAACAGGGATGTCTTAAACAGGCTCGTAATGTTCGGAGCCTTTGCGGACAAGAACGGCAGTCTCCTTTTTACCAACAATGTCAATGGCAGCAACCCCTTCCAGAGGCTTTTCCTTCAGGGACATGCAGTAAGGAACTACTGCTTCATCGTGTCCTCCAGCTACGAGGGCGCGGCCAAGAAAAGGCAAAAACAGATTCTGGGCAAAGTGGGGAAGCTCTTAAAAAGAACCGTCCTCATAGAGGACGGCATGAGTTCCGAGCTCATAGAGGAGTTCTACGAAAGGCTCGACGAGCCCCACTCCACGGTGTTCATATTCGAGCTCGTACATAAGGGCAACGAGGAATTTTACAAGGCATACAGGAATTTCTATTTCAAGAATAAGACCCTCACAGGAGAGGAGGAAAACAAGGTCTACGAAATCGTCTCCAGAAACGGCATAGACTACTACCAGCAGGAGAGGATGAAGATAGACGTCATGTACAGGCACGCTGAGAACAAGTACATCGTGGACGAGTACAGGGACATACTCCTTTCGAGCATCCACACCGACAGCATCGAGCACTCCGAGCTTGCAAGGCTGAGGAGGCTAAAGACCCTGAGGATAAGGAACAATATACCTGCCGCGCTCTTTGAGACCCTCGATGAGTTCCTCCTTAAGGGCAAAAAAATAGAGGACATAGAGGAGACCGAGTATCTCAGGGAGGCGAGGTCCATACTTCAGAACCTCTTTTTCATAAACCCCTCTTTAAAGAGCCATATCATAGGCGAGGACATAGTGAGGCTGATAAAGGCCAAAAACAGCGCATACTCAGAGGGCGACATGGGCTTTGAGAAGATACTGCTTGACGTCGGCAAGACATGCGACGAGACCGCAAGGGAGACCAACGACTACAGCCTGTTTGAGGAGTTCAGCTCCATAGTGACTTACTTCGACCGCTACGACCATGTTCAGGCATCCATGAGCAAGGTGGCGTTCACCGAGAGCATCGAGCTTACGGAGGATTTCCTAAGAAGCCTGCTTGGGAACAAGAAAGAATTCGACGACCTTGAGCACGGGCTCTTCAGGGAGCTTTTCGTAAGGGCCTTGCTCAGCAACAAGTACATAACCAAGTACGGCAAAAAGAAGATAGAGGCGATACTTGACGGCATTGACAAGGTCTCAAAAGGGGACGCCTCTCTAAAAGACGTTGTTTCCGTTGTCGGCATGGTGGTCGAGGAGGAGAGGCTCTACCGCCTCGTTCACATCGCGCTTAAGGAGAAGCTGAGGAGCTTTTATCCGCGGCTTGACGCCAGAGAGGGCAGGGACGAGATACGGGGGGACATAGAGGCGGAGTTTCGGGACAAAGGCGTTGCCGCGGGCGTCTCAGAGGAGCTTTTCGAGAAGGTTTTCCTCGACATGAAGAAAGAGTCCTTCTACATCAACCACCTCCTGCCCGAGATTATAAAGACCACGGATAAGGACCTCAGGGAGGACTTCCTCAAAAACAGCGGCCTTGACAGGTTCTATATCGAAAACATAGAGAAGGATTATTTCGAGGAAAGGGGTCTTGACATGTTCCTCCTTAACCTGATAAGGGAGGACACTGACCTTCTGAACGGCGAAGGCATCGGGCTGATTTAGCCCCTGTTTTAAAACATTAAGCAAGATTTTTGACGGGTATGGCATATAATTTGAGACTTTTTCAGCAGTCTCAAATTGAATGGCGGGAGCGTGTGGTCTAACGGAAAACGACTACCCTGTTTCTTCCCATATTCTTCGCCTCAAAAAGCGCATTGTCGGCAAAGGCTATGAGGTTATCCTGAGTCTTTATCTTCTTATGCGGGCAGGCGGCTATGCCCATGCTTGCGGTGAGTTTCGCCTTGCTGCCCTTAAGCGCCTTGAACCTGTAAGCGTTTATTATCTCTCTCAGCCTCCCGGCCTCCACAACGGCGCCCTGCAGGCCTGTCTGGGGCAGAAGGAGTATGAACTCCTCGCCGCCGTACCTTGCAAACACATCGTTCTTTCTCGTATGACGCCTTACAAGCTGGGCAAATTCTCTAAGCACGATGTCCCCAACCCTATGGCCGAAGGTGTCGTTTATCTTCTTGAAATAGTCGAGGTCAAACATTATGCAGCTAAGGGGCGTGTTGTACCTCTGGTGCCTTGCGAACTCGTCGTCGAGCCTGTGATAGAAATACCTGATGTTGTAAACCCCTGTGAGGAAGTCGGTTATGGCAAGCTTCTCAAGCGCCGCCTTCTCGCTTGCCACCTTCTCAAACAAGAAGGCGTTGTAAAGGGCGTTGGCAGAGGCATTTGCAATGGCGTTAACGAGCTTGACCTCGCGGTCGGTAAAGACATGCCCTGCCCTCGATGTCCTCAAAAAAAGCGTACCTATCACCTCGTCGCGGAATATCACGGGCGCAACGACGATGGACCTGATACCTATCGGCGCGATTATTTTCCTTACGGACCTCATCAGCGGGTCTGTCATCGCGTCCTTTATGACTACGGCGTTCTTCGTCCTGAAGGCCTTCATTATCTCGGGATATTTTTTGAGGTCAAGCCTTATGTCCTTAATCACCGGACTCTCAAATGTAGACACCACACTGGCATATCTCTTTTCTCCCAGCCCGATGCTCAGAACCGAACACCTCGTAACCTTTATGATGTCGCTGAGCTTCTTTACCACGAGATAAAGAACCTCCTTGGGGTCGAGGGTCGAGGAGAGCATGTATGTAAGCTCGGCCACGGCCTCAAGGTCATTTTTCTCGCTGTAGAGGCTCTCAAACAGATCCTTTCTGGTGCTTACGGTGCGGAGCTTATACTCAAGGTCTTCCTTGTAATAGGGCGGAAGCATATAGCTTTCGATATTATGCTTTACAACGCTGCTGAGGCCGCCTGTCGCATCATCAGGGGAAATCATGGCCAGAATCGGACATCCGGGCCCCAATGCCTTTACCCTTTCAAGCCCCTCCGGAGAGCCTGCTATAACGGCATGGCACTGCTTTTTTAAACTCTTTTTCAGGGTTTTTACATCCGGGAAAAAACTTGCGGAGTATTCCCCATGTCCCTTGAAAAAGTCTTTTAAAAACTCTAACGCCTCTTTGTTTTTCTCGTATACATATATATTCTTTTTGTTTCTCATAAGACATAATTATATATTAAACTATTAAAAAATTAAAGACGGCTATGTGAAAATTCACATAAGACCGGCAAAAGTGTGCGGCTTCCGCCCTTCGGCAGACAAAAGCCTAAAGATATAGATTGACATCGAATGCAACTTTATGCGATAGTTTCAGTATGCCTGAAAACCTTAACCGGGTTAAGAAAAGGCTGCTCTTTAGCTATATAATAATACTCCTTCTTGTTCAATTCGGACTGCCTTTGTTTTATCTCTTTTTCAGCCTTAACATCAGCGATGAGCAGACAGCAGGAACCATAAACTATTTCCTTGCGGCTATACCCGTAATCGGCGGCATATTCAGCATTTATATCCCTATAAAACTTTTCAAGCCGGACACGTCCTATCCCGTCAAGGTAGTTATCTCCAATGCGGCAGGCACCTGCCTCATTTACATGCCCGCCATGTTATTGCTGTGGTATGCCTATGACTACTCCTTAATCGAGATAGCCAAGATTCCCTTTCTTGCACTGAGCATAGGGCTGCTGCAATGCCTTACGGCATATCTGTTCACGCTTGAAAACCTGTACCCGCACCTTCAGGAAAGCTCAGGCAAAAAAAGC
This sequence comes from Thermodesulfovibrionales bacterium, assembly GCA_030682405.1. GTDB lineage: Bacteria > Nitrospirota > Thermodesulfovibrionia > Thermodesulfovibrionales > JdFR-86 > JAUXOF01. Next base: position 7,222 of record JAUXOF010000067.1, on the reverse strand, counting down.
AGCCTCTACTATAAAAACCTGTTTTTTATCGCGTCCCTGCTTCTGATAGGCACGATAATAGTGGGCAGCGTCGCATTTAACGCCGTCGAGCAGTCTCACCTTTCTGCCCGCGCATCAGAAGGCGCAGCGCACCTTAACGGCGTTTACGGCTACTCCGGCTGGCTTGCCCGCGACCCGTGGAATATTGACAGGGACAGCGCCATGTTCGACATCTTTTTGGCGTTCCTTCTGTCCATAACAATAGGCGTTGTTCTCTCCTCCAAATTCACCGCACTGATGAACCTGCCCCTAAAGGAGCTTATGCAGTCGGCCCGCGATGTCTCGGAAGGACGCATTACAAAGGCAAGGGCGGTGACAGGGGATGAGATAGAAACCCTCACCAAGACATTCAACCAGATGGCCGAGAGTGTGCGGGAAAGAGAAGAGGAACTGATACTGAGGGGCCAACACCTTGCGCTGCTGTATTCGTTTGCCGAGGCCATGAATCAGAATAAGACCACAGAGGAACTCTTTGACCTGACAATGGACTGGCTGGATACGACATTCAGCCTTGAAGTCGGAGCGCTGCGGCTGCTTACAGGCGAATTTCTCAAACTTGAGGCATCAAAGGGCATTGAGCAGGACATGGTCGAAAAAATAGAGATGGTCAGGGTCGGAGAGTCCATCGCAGGGCTTGCGGCGCTTAGAAACGATACAATCATCATCGAGGACATCCCCACATTTTCAGGCCCCTATGCGGCAACCGCAAAGGAGCTCGGGCTCGAATGCCTTATCAGCGTCCCCCTGCGGAGCAGCGACAGGCTTACCGGAACCCTGAGCGTAGGCAGCCGCTCAAAGAGGGATGCCCGCTTCTTCAATGACATCCACATGCTGAATTCCATAAGCAATCTTCTGGGCATCGCAATAGAAAGGTCGTGTGAATTCGACAGGATAGAGGAAGAGAATTTCCAATGGGAAACCGCCATCAACTCCATCAAGGACATTGTTTCGATACACGACACCGATTTAAGGATTAAAAAAGTAAACCCCGCATTCCTTGAGCATTTCGGCTGCAAGGAGGAAGATGTTCTGGGGAAGCACTGCTTCGAGCTCTTCCACGGGGCAATGATGCCTCCCCATGAGTGCCCGCATACCGAATCCATGCTGACTCGCGGGAAAGCCGCTTCGACATTCGAGGTCAAAGACGGAAAAATGTTTTCCATAGCAATACATCCCCTATTCCGAAACCACAGCGCAGTTTACGGCTGCATCCATATAGCACGGGATGTGACCGAAACGATAAGGCTCAGGGAGCAGCTCCATCAGGCCGACAAATTAGGCGCATTAGGGAGACTCGCATCCGGAATCGCTCACAATGTCAATAACCCGCTCACATACAGCCTTAATTATCTTTTTATCCTCAGGGAAACCGCATCCGACGAAAAAGCAAGAGAACTTATCAAAAAAGCGGAACAGGGCATCGAGAAATCAAAAATCGTCCTTGAAGGGCTGCTTGATTTCTCAACGCCCGCGGAAGGAAATATCGAACTCATCGATGTCGCCGAGACAGTCAAGGGCACGGTAACGTTTCTTTCAGGGGCAGTGAACGAAAAGAACATCCGCATCCATACGGAACTTCCGGAGGGACTGACAGTATGGGCATCCCAAAAGGCCATAGAGGAGGTGCTTATCAACCTCATCACAAACTCCATAGACGCAGGCGCAAATGAAATGACCATCGAAGGCTACGGCGACGACCCCAAGGACGCAACCATAACCCTCGCAGACAACGGATCGGGGATACTCAAGGAGCACATCCCAAGATTATTCGAACCGTACTTTACGACAAAACCAAAAGGCAAGGGCACAGGGCTCGGCCTGTATGTATCGTACAACATAATAAAGTCCTTTGATGGAAACATCTGGTGCGAAAGCAAAACAGGCGCCGGAACCAAGTTTTTTATAACCCTGCCGAGGGCATGAACTGTCCGATTTCCGCCCTATGTCCATTTACCGCCATATAGAGGAAATATAACCGCCTGTTTTTACTGTTTTTTTTCTGGCAGGCATGTTGCATGTAATTTGAATAATTCCATGACTATTCTTATCGTCGATGACGAAAACGAATGCAGAGAGTCTCTGGGGGAGCTTTTAAGATTCGCCGGATACAGGGTAGCTACAGCGGCAAGCGGGGAAGATGCCTTAGGGATACTGAGAGACAGAACAATTAATATCCGCCTGATGCTTGTTGACTTTATGATGCCCGGAATGAACGGCGAGGAGTTCATCAGAAAGGCGCGTCAGGAAGGGCATATGCCTAAAGCTCTTATCGTGACTGCCTTTGCGCCATGGCAGACGGCAGGGATTACAAAGTACGGAATAGGTTACCTAAGGAAGCCTTACGAAGGTAGCGTACTCCTAAACACCGTAGAAAGGCTATTAAGGTAGAAGGAGGGCAATATGGGCACCAAGAAACTCGCAGAGGCAATAATCCTACAGTCCATGGAAGATTTATGGGACAGGCATCACCGGGCAGAGAGCATGGAGTTTTTCTTCGGCGAAGGATTCCAAACCTGCGCCCGGATGGCAGGCATGAACCCGACCGAAAAACTGAAGGTCTTGAATATCGCAAAAGAGATGGCGCATGCCTCCAGCCTTCCGCAGGCGGCTGAGGCCCCTTTAGGAGGCAGGGTATCGGCTTTTACGCCCCGATACAATCAGCCTGCTGCCGTGCACAGATGAAACCGGCGGTTTACTCAGAGATACGAAAGGGCGCTGTCATAAAGCATAAAAACAGCAAAAAAAAAGGCATCGTCATAGACTGGGGCATTTACAATCAGAAGTACAAAAAATATGTGCTCACCAAAAAAGAAACCGCCGAATGCCTAAGGGTGTGGACATCGAGCGCCATTGAGGTCTGGCCGCGGGATATGACAATGCCTGATGCCGATTAAGGCTCAGCCCCTGAGCAAGCCTCCTTTTAGAATCCCTTCCAAAAACTCCAGCGCCTACCGCCGGTTATCATGCCTGATGCTTTTTAGGTTAAAATCATACTATGGAAACCGTCGCGGAAAAAATAAAAAAAGCCCGCACAGCGAAAGGCAAAGACCTCTGGAGTCTCCTCAGGGACAACCATCACGAAATCCTTCTGAATGCGACCCTCAATAGAAATCTCACGGAGGATATGGCCGCATTTATCGCAGAGAGCAGAAGCGCCCCTTCCGAAGCGCTCGGGTTTCTATCAACGGACATCAGGTTCAAAAACAGCTACAAGCTTAAGCTCGCAGTCTGCAAAAACCCCAAAAGCCCTCAGAAGATGACCCTGCCCTTGCTGAAATTCCTAAGGGTCTTTGACCTTGCAGACCTGACGAAAAACCAGCACATCCCGGTCAACCTCAGGCAGAAAATCGAACAATCCCTGTCAGAGAGGATACCTGCAATGCCCTCCGGGGTAAAAACCGCCCTTGCAAAAAGGGCAAGCAGCAACATAGTTGCAATGCTCATGCACCGGGGCGACAGAAATGTCATAGACTCCTGCCTTGACAGCCCCGGGCTTACCGAAGGAGCGCTATATAAGATAATCCTCAAGGCATCCGAGAAACCCCTTTTGATTAAGGCGATTGCCGAGCACCCGAAATGGTCACTGCGGTACGATATCAGGCTTGCCCTGATAAGGAATTTCTACACCCCGATGACATATGTCGAGAATTTCATATGCGGAATGAAGACCTCGGACCTCAGATATCTCTACAGAGACCCGCAGATTCCCGCCTCCACCCGTCCGTTCCTGTACAGGGAACTCCTCGGAAGAAACGAGTCTGCGGATGCGCCTGCGGAGGAAACCTACATGCTATCGGGAGACGAAGACTCCTGCCTCAGCGATGAGGAAGTCTCAGAAGAAGGAGGAGAATATGGAGGGGACGGATAGTTTAGAGGGCGGTAGCCGCCTGTGCCGCAGCGCCTTTCTTGGGCCTTTTTGAAGCCTCGAGCACCTTTTTGCGGAGCCTTATCGAAGAGGGCGTAATCTCCACAAGCTCGTCCTCCTTGATAAACTCTATCGCCTGCTCAAGGGAGAATATACTTGGCGGCACAAGCCTCAGGGCCTCGTCAGAGCCTGACGCCCTCATGTTGGTAAGCTTCTTTTCCTTAATGGCGTTTACGTCCATGTCGCTTTCACGCGAGTTCTCGCCGATTATCATCCCCTCATACACCGATATCCCCTCCCGGATGAAGAGCGTCCCTCTGGGCTGCAAATGGTACAGGGCATATGCAGTCGAGACACCCTTTCTGTCGGAGACAAGCACCCCTGTGGGCCGCTTTGACATCGGACCGAGCCACGCGTCGTAACCGTCGAATATATGGTTAAGAAGCCCCGTGCCCTTCGTATCCGTAAGGAACTGGGAGCGGAAGCCTATCAGCCCCCTTGAGGGAATGCGGAACTCAAGCCTCACCCTGCCGTGGTGGTTGTTCTGCATCTTCAGCATCCTGCCCTTTTTTATGCCAACCTGCTGGGTCGCAACCCCGACGTACTCCTCCGGTATGTCTATGGTGAGGAGTTCCATGGGCTCGTGCAAAAAGCCGTTTATGCTTTTGGTTATTATCTCCGGCATAGCGATGGAAAGCTCGTAGCCCTCCCGCCTCATCATCTCCACAAGGATGGCCAGTTGAAGCTCTCCCCTGCCCATAACGGTAAAAGAATCGGTATTGCTGAAATCCACCCTGATGCCCACATTATAAAGGAGTTCTTTTTCGAGCCTCTCGCGGATATGCCTTGAGGTGACATACCTGCCTTCCATGCCTGCAAAAGAGGACGTGTTAACCGAGAAGACCATAGAAAGCGTGGGCTCATCAACCGCAATCCTCGGAAGCGGCATCGGCCTTTCAGGGTCGGTTATCGTATCTCCTATGTTAATCCCCTCGATGCCGGCAAGTGAGATGATATCCCCTGCCCCGGCCTCTTCGATGCGAACCCTGCTAAGCCCTTCGAAACCGTAAATGGATGATATCTTTGCGCTCCTGTGCTCGCCGTTTTTGTCGATAATCAAGGTCATGTCGCCCTGCCTCACAGAGCCGGAGAATATCCTTCCGACGGCAAGCCTGCCTGTGTAATCGTCATAATCTATGTTGGTCACGAGTATCTGGAGCACCCCGGCGGCATCGCCTTCAGGCGCGGGTATGGAGCCGATGATTAGATCGAAAAGGGGCCTTAAGTCCTTGAACTCTCCGCCCATGTCCGGGGAGGCAACACCGGTCTTTGCGTTCGTGTAAACTACCGGAAAATCGAGCTGCCCTTCCTCGGCATCGAGGTCTATGAAAAGGTCATATACCTCGTTTAAGACCTCCTGCACCCTGGCATCCGGCCTGTCTATTTTGTTGATAACGAGTATGGGCGTAAGCTGAAGCTCAAGCGCCTTCTTAAGCACGAACCTCGTCTGGGGAAGCGGCCCCTCGGAGGCGTCAACGAGCAAAAGCACGCCGTCAACCATCTTAAGCGTCCTTTCGACCTCGCCGCCGAAATCCGCATGCCCGGGCGTATCCACTATGTTTATCGTAAACCCGCCGTATTTGACGGCGGTGTTTTTTGCCATGATGGTTATGCCCTTTTCCCTCTCAAGGTCAATGCTGTCCATAACGCGTTCCTCGACCTGCTGGTTGGAGCGGAAAATGCCCGACTGATGCAGCATGGCATCAACGAGCGTCGTCTTGCCGTGGTCGACATGCGCAATTATCGCTATATTCCTTAAACCTTCCCTTTTCACTTGAATCCCCTCAATACTTACCTGCCTTTTATTTGCCCGGTTTCTTCAGCCGAATTAATATTATAACAATATCCTTATCCTTTGCATAACTTCAAACCGCCTAAAAAACCTCTCATTGACCGCAGAGACACCGAGCTTTAAACAGTCTTTTTCGGCTCATCGTGGAAGTGAGCGGGTAAAATTCTGCAGGCGGGATGCCGTAAGGCTTTGTCCTCTAATCGGTTAAATCGGCTGCCATGCGGCATGGCAGCCGATTCTCATCAGTCGTTGACACATATCCCTGTTATTCCGAGATGTTATTTTATAGCATCCGTGCCGTCTTCGCCAACTTTTTTGAGGGTGTCGTTATGAAAGGAAAATTACAGGCGTCCGTCAGCCTCGCAGTCTTTGTCTGCTGCTCTTCAGCCGCCTCTTCTGGGCCTGTCTTCTCTTGCGCTTCAATTTTACAGAAGGCTTCTCGTAATGTCTTCTTTCCTTCAGATCCTTAAGCAGTCCACCCTTCTGCATCTTCCTTTTAAGGAGCTTTAACGCCTTCTCTATATCGCCATTTACCTTTATCTCCAAAAGCGCTGCCTGCCTCCTCCCCCTCCTCTTCCAAATCCTCCTCCGGGACCGCTTCCCCTGCCGCCCCTCTGTCCGCCCTTTTCAGTCTGCGGCCTTGCCTCGCTCACCGTAATGTTTCTTTCCATCAGCGATGTGCCGTTTAAGGTATCTATCGCCTTCTTGGAGTCCTCATCCGAGGTCATCTCCACAAAGCCGAAACCCTTTGAGCGGCCAGTGGCGACATCCGTTATTATCTTGACGGATTGCACCTCGCCTATCTTTGCAAACATTTCCCTGAGACTCTCCTCATCAACATTGTAAGACAGGTTACCGACGTAAAGCTTTTTGCTCATCTCTTCTTTCTCCTTCTGTCTGTTTTGTAATGGTACAAATAAAAAAAAAGCCGCAATGTCAAAAGTTCTTGCGGCCCTTAATCTGACAAAAACTTCCGCAGCTTGGTTCAATTGTGGCACATCCTGAAGGGAATGTCAACTGTTTTAAGAAACAGTAAAAAATATTGAAAAATATGTTAAATTATCAAAATGCGGAAGATTGAAATATACGACACGACATTAAGGGACGGCGCACAGGCCGAGGACGTCTCATTCTCGGTCGAGGACAAGCTCCGCATAACCGAAAAACTCGACGAACTCGGCGTGCACTATATAGAGGGCGGATACCCCGGGGCAAACCCCAAAGACGCCGAATACTTCATTAAGGTGCGGAAGCTCCGCCTCACCTCCAAGATAGTCGCCTTTGGAAGCACCCACAAGCCAAGGCACAAGCCTTCGCAGGATGCCGGCATGAAGGCCCTCATAGAGGCAGGGGCAGGCGCAGTCACGATATTCGGAAAGACATGGGACTTCCATGTAAGGGAGGCCCTCAGGGTCTCGCTCAAGGAAAACCTTGACATCATCCACGACTCGGTCAGCTACCTGAAG
>JAUXOF010000066.1 GCA_030682405.1 Thermodesulfovibrionales bacterium | reverse complement strand
AGGGAGGGCCATTGACGGACAATGTTGGGGCTTGACAGGAACTGACGCTCAGGTACAATTCGTAATCATGGGCGTGCTTTTTCCGCCAGGTTGGGGCTTGACAGGAACTGACGCTCAGGTACAATGGGGGACATTCAGGTTATCGGGGATTGTTGGTTGGGGCTTGACAGGAACTGACGCTCAGGTACAATAAAAAAGGACATTACTGGAAGGTCGTCTGGGTTGGGGCTTGACAGGAACTGACGCTCAGGTACAATTACAAGAGCCAGCAGTCACCTGTAAAGAAGAGTTGGGGCTTGACAGGAACTGACGCTCAGGTACAATTTCATTTATGCTCCCGTCTTGCCTTCACCTGTTGGGGCTTGACAGGAACTGACGCTCAGGTACAATCGAACCTCTCAGGGCCGACGGACTGAATAGTTGGGGCTTGACAGGAACTGACGCTCAGGTACAATGGTTCTGCTACTCATATTGACCGAGTCTTAGTTGGGGCTTGACAGGAACTGACGCTCAGGTACAATCTCAAGAATAGAACAAAGCTGTTTACTTGAGTTGGGGCTTGACAGGAACTGACGCTCAGGTACAATATGTCCTGCGTTATCCCCTTTAAACTCCTCGTTGGGGCTTGACAGGAACTGACGCTCAGGTACAATATTAGAGGGAAAATATAACGCCGAGGTTCCGTTGGGGCTTGACAGGAACTGACGCTCAGGTACAATATTAGAGGGAAAATATAACGCCGAGGTTCCGTTGGGGCTTGACAGGAACTGACGCTCAGGTACAATGGAAAGGCCGGCGCCTGCGTGCTCGCTTGGTTGGGGCTTGACAGGAACTGACGCTCAGGTACAATCCCATCAGCCCGGCGGACGAATACTACCGAGTTGGGGCTTGACAGGAACTGACGCTCAGGTACAATTGATCCCCTTGCAACATTCTGATTTGCAAGGGGATTCTCCTCTTTTCAAAATCAAAAAAGAAGGAACTCCTCAGGCGGTTTTTCAACTTCAGTCCGTTTTTTCCCAAAAAATATCTCCATTTTTCCAAACTGCCTGTCCGTTATAGCAAGCAGTCTCACCTCTCCGTCCTTGGGGAGTATCTCTCTGATTCTTTTTCTAAACACATCGCTCGTCTCCTCGCTTGAACAAAACCGCGCATAAACCGAAAACTGCAACATGGTAAACCCTTCTTTTAGTAAACCATTTCTGAATCGCGTATATCTATACCTCGCCTCTTTTGTGACAACAGGAAGGTCGAACATCGCTATCAGCCACATGGAATTATAACCCGAAATCTCCCTCTTCGCCGTCATGCCTAAAACTCCGGCAAAAAAATATTGTTCCTCGTCTCCAAGTAAACGTCTGCCAACGATGCCGTAACTCTTGTCATTACATCGAACAATGTCCTCGATTCGCCTTGTGCGTCGAATCTTTTGTCTACGATGCTTTTTATAATCGTTTTTTTTGTTTCCTTATCAAGGGCTACGGTCGGCCCTTTTTCAGCGGCAATTTGATAAGCGGCCTCGTCCACAATCGGCCTGAAAGGCTCCATTAGGTCGTCCGCAAGACAGAAGGGGTCGTATTTGTTATGATGATGAAGCCCTATCGAGGGATGAAGACCGGAAGAACAAATCGCCCTTGCAGTGGCCGCCCTAAGCACCGCATATCCGTAATTCAGCAATCTGTTCTGGTCTTCCGCATAAGGGTTGCGCCTGAAGGCATTGCCGAAAAGAGCTTTCCAATACCTTCTGCCTGCCTGAGCCTCAAGGTTCGAGGGGTCCCCCGCGCGAACCTTGTCTGCCATAAAGTTCAAACCCTTGTCGTCGCCTGTGAGCTTCTTTAAAAGCCTTCCCTGAGACAATATCTTTTCCCGTGCGATATGCTTCCAGACTTTCTTTCTTGTCGGAAGCGGGGACTGAGCCTGTTTAACAAACCTTTCGGCTTGGACAGAGTTGCCTTCGATAGGCAAAAGCATTCCTGCGGGAAGATGCTTTTCCGTGCAGAATACGCAGATTCCGCCGGAAGAACACATGCCGGAAAGAACCGCATGGGATATTCTTACCGCAGGGTGCGAGATTACAATCACCGATATTTCCGCCATCGGAACGGTGATTTCCGCGCCGCTCGATGAGATGACAAGCTGGCTGTGCCTTACGCTCAAGTCTGCCCCGCATTCCGAGATGTCTATAATCCTGTCAGTCAGAGGCACGGCGGATTTCTCCAAGCGGGGTTATCAGAATCTTCTTGCAATTCTTTTTCATAAGAACATTAGGTAAAAAAGCTAATCCTTTCTTACCTATAACATCAAGTTTTCTGGAATCGGCAATAGGGACAACTCTTATCTGGTTGTCACTTGATAGACCTCTCACTACAAATAAACTCCTCTTGTTGTCCTCGGTGTCAAACTCTATAACCTCCCTCCCGGCAAGAGAGAAAACAAACTTTTTCTTTGCTCCGTGGTCTTTTTGGATTATCGGATTTTTCGATAGAAGTCTTTGATAGGCGTCGAAAAGGCTTACCACATGGCCTTCCCATTTCCCCGTTGATGTTTCTTCTACTATTTCCATGTGATGGTTGGAATCCGACTGGACGAATCTTTCCCTTACTCCCTTTCCAACGGATATAAATGTCTCAAATGGATATTCCACGCGCACTTTTTTAATCGGGATTCTCTTGCCGGATTTAGATTGGATAAAGGGAAGATTGTCAGGATTCTTAAACGCCTTTTTCGGGTCTTCGATTCCAAGGTATTTAAGCCTGTCTTTAACTATCTTTTTAACTTCTTCATCAACTATCTTTTCAACATCCTTTAATGTTAGATTTTGCAAAGCAACCCTTGTGCGCGTGACCCGTTTGCCTTTTTCGTTTTTGTATGGCCGTCCGTAGAATGTTTCCTCGTGAAGGGCGCCTCTTACCTTTTTTGTAACCTGATGGGATGGGATTATGCTTTGTACCGATTTTTTTACATCTTCCTTAAATCCGTCCCAAGGAGGCATGACAGCCGCAAACCTTCTCTTCCCTGCCTTTGGCGCGCGTTTTGCGGCGTCGCTCAAAGCCTTTACCCAAGACTGTTCCGTCAGGGCTATGACAATCGCATCCACCGCATGATGGCGATGGTCGTCTCTTGATTTGCCGGGGCCGTCTTTTAAAATGGAATTCAACCCCCAAACGTCTCTAAGATATGCCGTAACCCGTCCGCCAACTGCCTGAATGTTTCCCATGCCTTGAGACGCTTCTTCCTTCATGCCTCCGTAAAGAAGCCCCAAGTACTCCTTAGCCTTTCTCGTTGCATAGCGTGTGTCGTTGAGCTGCCTTGAGGAGAAGTCGCTAAAGAATTCCTCAACCTCTGTTCCAGTCATCTTAAAGCGGCGCAATTTCTCAGGATTGTCGAATTTCTTGACCCGCGAAATAATATTCTCCCATTCCGGCCCGCCGTGGAATGCCTCGTAAGGAGTCATATCTTTTTTGACATTTCTATTTATGTCCGCACGGCAGAGGGTTTTGTTCATAAACGAATCGTCGAGGCTTCTGTCAAAAGGTATTATGTGCTCGATGTCAAACGTTGGTTGAGAACCGAAAAGGTCGCATATACTTATTGAGTCTCCGGTATACGGGCAGCGCCCTCCGCATTCTTCCCATAAAAGGAATTTCTGGACGTCGCCCCGCGAAGGGGTTGCCAGACCGCATTCTCTTAAGATTTTCTCCACTGCGGACTTCCTTCTCTTTTCGTTATTCTTCATGCTTTTAACCGCTTTTTCTCTTTCCTTTGCGTTCCGCCTTAAATCCCTCGCAAGCTCCAATCGAACCACCGCGGGTTTTCCGTATTTTTTAATCAGGGCGTTGACAACCTTCCTGAGTTCGGAAAGGGAACGCTCCACAATCGGATTTCTGATTTCGGGAATGTCTTCATTTTTGACCGAGGGAAGCATATCGTGAGGTTCGGACTGCCTTTCCCAGCGTGCCGGATAAGTCTCACGGAGGATTTCATTAAGGCGACTGCCTCCTCTTAGTTTCGGAAGAATCTTAGAGAGGGCTTTTCTTGAGAACGAACAATATCCGGCTTGAAGGCTCATACTGCCAAATTCCTTTGCAGAGTCCCCGTCGAGTCTCCATTGCTTTATCCCTCTTCTTTCAAGGGCATCATTCTTCTGAATGCTCAGAATGTCTTCGACGATTTTGTCCTTGTCTTCATGAGAGAATTCGTCCCACTTATCTTTGAATATTTTGCGGAGATAAGCGAAGGTCTTATTTCCCTGAAGGTTCTCTTCGCCGCCTTTTTCGAGATTGAAAGAGGCGTTTTTTGGAAGGCCGAGTATTTTTTTGGTTTTAGGAAACGTAAGAGTTGAATTCATTTCAAGCTCTTTGATAAGCATTTTGCGTTCGTCGGGAGTCAATGTCCGTTGGTCGTTGCCGATGATTATCTCAAGGTCGTTCACCCTCTGAAGATACCTGAACTCCTGAGCGTCCAGTACAGCCCAAGGCGCGCGCCTTTGAGAAGGTTCGTATTCGCACTGCCCGACGAGATGCTTTTGGGACTTTAACGGCCTCTGATGAAATATGGCATAATAAATTTCTTTTTTCAGGTCATCTGTAAGGATTTCGGGAAAATATTCGCTTTGCGATTCCCAGATGAGATTGAACTCGTCTTCGTACATCTTCCTCGACGTATATCTTGTCCTGATTCTTTCTTCGTGAGGATTAATTTTTGAAAAATATTCTCCAAGAGTTCTTGAATCGGATTCGGCAATCATTTTTTGAAGCTCGCCGATATTCTTTTTCACCGTGCCTTCGTCGTCTTTTTTCTTGGACGATTCTTTGCGGTTGCTCAAGAAACCCCTCCGCTGGCAAATGTGATACATTACCCTGCCGAATTCAAACGGTTCGAGCTTATTGTCGAGACCATTTGCCCTGAGCACATATGGGGAAGAAATCGTCTTATCGAGTTCTGTAAAAATCTCGTTTCTTTTTTTAGGGTCATTATAATCGCCTTGCGGAATAAGCCCTTTCCTCTGTAATGTGTTGGCAAGCCTCACAAGTCTTCTGCTTAGTCTCTCAAGCCGCCGTCTCGAACTTCTCGCCTCTTGTCTCTTGGCATTTCTGGATTCTCCCTTGCCGTCAGTCTCGAGATTGTCCAGTCCGGCTTCAAAGACCCTTGCTCCAGAATCAATAATCTTTCTTGACCCGTCTCCATCGCTTGAAATCAACGCCCATCCCAGTGAATTGGAGCCGAGGTCAAGTCCAAGTGTTAAATCCATTGCCGTTTCGCTCATATAAAATATCCTCCTTGACAAAGTTTATCGAACGTGGTAAACATATATTAATTGTACTTGAGCGGCGGTTCTTGTCAAGTCTCAATAAGAGACTTACCGTCTCGCAAGGATTGCCCCGCGGGGCACCTCGGCCCGTCCATACCTTAACCGGTTGACGGGTCGTTTAATTTCTGCAATAAAAAGGCTGAAAAAAGTGGACACCAAAAGTTAGGTAAAATAACTTAATGGAGGTGTCTGGATGAAGGGGGTCGGTCCTCATTCGGCTGAACCAGTTCGGGTAGACCAGTTCCTTAAGGACATAATATATTAACCACATGAGGCACGGAAAAATGACCTCCCCTAACCCCTCCTTGGCAAGGAGGGGATTTAATCCTCCCCTTAATAAGGGCCTATGGCTCGGAGCCAACGGCTCATAGAGGAGGCTGGCCGAAGGCTCGTAGAGAGGGGTAAGGTAGGATTTTTTAAGTTGAAAGGAGGTTTAAAAAGGTGCTGGTTTGTAAACCAAATGTAAACTTATTAAACTTTGGATTGAATAAAATCAATGGGTTACGACAGCCACCCCCCCCCTCCCCCCTGTTTTATAAAGCAAGGAGGGCGCGGAGGGCAGGGAAAATACTCCCATAGGGCGGCCACGGAGGAGATGAAGCGCATGGCAGAGAAGATGCTTGAGGCAGATTTGGGGCAAGCGCTCATGTGTGGGTCAATTCATAAACGCTCGACAGCCTTGTTTTAACGGCATTGCTCTGTTAAAATCATTCCATGGAAACAAGAAAAGACCTTATAGAATTCATAAAGAGGCGCTCCTTCTTAAAAAGCGACGAGCCGGTTTTCCGCCTCTCCTCAGGCAGGATGAGCAATGTATATTTTGATTTAAGAAGGACTACGCTTTCACCGGAGGGGCAGTACCTCATAGGAAACCTCTACATGGACAAGCTTGAGGAACTCGACTTAAGCCCCAAGGGCATAGGCGGCCTTACGATGGGCGCAGACCCCATAGCCACCTCTGTGGCATACTGCTCATATCTGAGGGGAAAGCCTGTAGAGGCGTTTGTAATCAGGAAAGAGCCGAAGGCGCACGGGATGGGGCTTCAGATAGAGGGCAATGTAAAAGAAGGCGACGATGTGGTCATAATAGACGATGTGGTGACTACCGGCGGCTCTACGATTAAGGCGATAGAGATAGCAAAAAAAGAGGGGCTCAACATCATTGCCGTAATCGTGCTCCTTGACAGGTGCGAACAAAACGGAAGGGAAAACATAGAGGGGCTCGGGTATAGTTTCCACCCGATACTCACGGTCAAAGACCTCGGCTGAGAACATTCACAGGGGCTGCATGAAAAACACCGGTCATGCCGGGCCTCATTCGCTCCCTGCCTCCCATAGCCGGGGGTCAAGCGCATCCCTCAGGCCTTCTCCCACAAGGTTATAGCTCAGCACTGTTATCAGTATCGCAAGCCCCGGATAAAGCGAAAGCCACCATGCGACCTCTATGTTGTCCTTTCCCGCGGTAAGGATATTGCCCCAGCTTGGGTTCGGCGGCTGAACACCGAGGCCCAGAAAAGAAAGTCCTGATTCCACGAGTATGGCGCCTGCCACGCCGAATGTGGCTGCCACGAACACCGGGGAGAGCGCATTTGGAAGGATATGCCTGAATATCACCCTTTTGTCCCCTGCCCCTGATGCCTTTGCCGCAAGCACAAAGTCCCTTTCCTTAAGGGTAAGAAACTCCGCCCTCACAAGCCTTGCAACATCCATCCAGCTTGTGACCCCTATGACGGCCATTATCGTAAATATGCTTGGCTCAAGTATCGCTATCACGGCAAGTATCAGAAAAAATGTAGGGAAGGCAAGCATTATGTCCACAAACCTCATAAGCGCCGCATCCGTCCTGCCGCCGTAAAAGCCCGCCACAGAGCCGATGAGCATGCCTATGAATATCGCAATGCCCACTGCCACAAACCCCACTTTTAAGGACACCCTTCCTCCCCATATCATCCTTGAGAGAACATCCCTTCCAAGCTCATCCGTCCCCAAGGGGTGGGCTGCGCTCGGAGGCGAAAGCACGTTTGCTATGTCAATTGCCGTAGGCTCATATGGTGCGATAAAAGGGGCAAGCGCTGAAACGGCTATCAATACCGCAACCGCAGCAAGGCCAGAGGCCGCAAGCCTGTTTTTAAGAAACCTCCTCCCTGTCACGGCGCTCAGTCTCATGCCCTACCCCTTGTCCCTGACCCGTATCCTCGGGTCAATGAGGGCATACGATATGTCCGCAACGAGGTTGCCTATCAGGGTGAGGACCGCGCCTATGACGAGCACGCCCATGATTGTCGGATAGTCCCTTGACATCGTGGACGAGTAAAACAACTGGCCCATGCCCGGTATGGCGAATATCGTCTCGAATATCACTCCACCGCCTATAAGCCCGGGGATTGAAAGCCCCAGTATGGTCACTATCGGCATGAGGGCGTTTCTGAAGGCGTGCCTCATTATGACCTCCGACTCGGGCAGGCCCTTTGCCCGTGCAGTCCTTATGTAGTCCTGCTTTATGACCTCAAGCATGCTTGAGCGGGTGTAGCGGGAGATGCCTGCTATGCCGCCGAAGGCGGAAACCCCGACCGGAAGTATAAGATGCCTGCCCCAGTCCATGAGCCTTTCAAGCCGGTTCATGCCGGATACGTCAATGCTCTCAAAACCGGATATCGGGAGCACCCCCCAATAAACCCCGAACAGGAGCATCAAAAGCAGGGCAAGCCAGAAAGTGGGCGTGGAATACCCCACAAATACAAATACCGTTGAGACCTTATCAAAAACCGAATACTGCCTTGTCGCAGAGATAACACCGAGGGGGATTGCAATAAGGAGTATGAGCAGGAGCGAAAGCACGTTTATAATCAAGGTTATGGGCACCCTTTCAAGTATCTTGTCAGTCACCCTCCTTCCGTCCACAAAGGACTTGCCGAAATCGAGCATCGCGAAGCGCTTGAGCCATTCCAAATACTGGATGTGAACCGGCTTGTCGAGGCCATAGAGCCTCTTTAAGTTCTCCCTCGCCTGAGCCGAGGTCTTAAGGGACATCTCGGTCTGCACCTCAACAGGCCCGCCGGGCGCAAGGTGTATCACGATAAAAGTGATGAGCGTAATCCCGAATATCAGCGGGACCATAAGGAGAAGCCTTTTAGAGATGTATATAAGCATGAGGTATTCTATCACAGGAGAGAGCCGGCCCTTCCTCGCCTGAGATTTTCTCTTTCGTCATTCTCCGGCCCTATGGGTCGTGACCCACGGGTCATAGACTTGTCCGGCCACTGGCTCGCAGGCCTATGGCTCGGAGCCAACGGCTCAAAGAGAGGGAATCCATTTTTCCTGCTGCACTTTGCAGCCTCCTTGCTTTATAAAACAGGGGGGAGGGGGGGGTATGGCTAAGTGGTTGATTTTTAAGGAAACCATGTCTGGAAATGCTTTAAATGTAAAGCATTTGTAAAGCATTTCCATCCCGCCTTCCTCCTTTCCCGTGTCATTCCGGCTCGTCCGAAATCCCTCTTTATCTACCTTACCCCTCTCTACGAGCCTTCGGCCAGCCTCCTCT
>JAUXOF010000061.1 GCA_030682405.1 Thermodesulfovibrionales bacterium | reverse complement strand
ATCCATTTTTTTTCTCCGCACCTCCGTGTCCTCTGCGCTTAATATATTATGGCCTTAAGGAACCGGTCAACCCGAACTGGTTCAGTCAAATGGGGACAGTGGCAGGGGGATATGAAATTCTTGCCTTTTTAAGTGTGGAGGGGGTGAAGGGGGGGGTGCCGGTTTTCGTAGGGGCGCTGCTTGCCGCGCCCTCTTAATTCGTAATATTTTCCGGGTTTATGAAATATGCCCCATCGCTCGAATAATCCCATCCCTTGAGCCTTAAGGACTTTCTATGTTCGATGTCAGGGTCATATCGCACGGCTATAAAATATCATTAAAGACAGGGCGCAGCAAGCGGCGCCCCTACGAAACTTAAGAACTTTTCCGTTCTAAGAAAACCCTATCTCTATTTTAGACTCACTATCAACCCCCTTCTTATTTGACACGCCCTCGGATAAATGTGGATAATTAAATATGCAGAGATATAACTCCTTCGGGGCTTTCGTAAAGAGGGAATTCCGGGCCAAGGTCTACAAGGTCAACATAGATGCGGGTTTTACATGCCCCAACAGGGACGGCACGCTGGGCGTTTCGGGGTGCATCTACTGCAATAACGACAGCTTCAGGCCCTCGTCCTGCAAGCCCGCCCTCTCTGTGAGGGAACAGGTCTCAAACGGGATAAAATATCTAAGGAAGAGATACGGGGCGGAAAAGTTCCTCGCCTATTTCCAGCCCTTCAGCAACACATATGCGCCGCCGGATGTGCTTAAGAGGCTTTATACTGAGGCCCTCGAAGACCCCTCTGTGATAGGGCTTGCCATAGGCACAAGGCCGGACTGCGTGGACGCTGAAAAGCTCGACCTCATCTCAAGGTTTTCAAAGACGCATTTTGTCCTCATGGAGTACGGCCTTCAGTCCGTATACGAAAAGACCCTGAGTTTTATTGAGAGGGGGCATGACATGGCCGCATTCGTCAGGGCAGTGGAGATGACAAAGGAGAGGGGCATCCATGCAGGTGGCCATGTGATAGTGGGGTTTCCCACCGAGACGAGGCAGGAGATGCTCGATATGGCAGGGGAGGTCTCGCTCACGGGCATAGAGTTTTTAAAGATACACCAGCTTCAGGTCATAAAAGACACCCCGCTTGCCGGTATATACGGCAGGGAGCCTTTCCATGTATTCGGGTACGACGAATATCTAAATTTCGTAACGGATTTCATAGAGGGGCTTTCCCCTGATATAGTCCTCCAGAGGCTTTTTGCCACGGCCCCTGAGGACATACTCATAGCGCCTAAGTGGGGAAGGTCAAGGCATGAGATACTGAGGGGCATTGAAAAGAGGTTTATGGAGAGGGACGCATCTCAGGGCAAGGCATACGCCGGAGGCAGGGCAAGGCCCAAGTCATCGGTTGCCCTATGAGGTGTTTTATATAGTTCCCTAAGCCCGGTCATGAAGAGAACCTTCCTGTTAAGGAAGTCGCCTCACCACACTACAAACAGCCTTTTGATGTTCCTGATTTCCTCTTTGAAGTCTCCTTCTGTTTTTTTAAGGGTAAAATCCTTATAGAGCCGGGCTTCAAGCCCCTCATCCTTGTCTTCTATCCTGACCGCCCCGTCCGTGCCTGTCAGATACACACTGCATTTAAGCGCCTCCTTCAGCCCGGGATAGGATTTCTTAGAGGTGATGACCGCTATCTGAGGAGAGACCGCGTTCAGGAAGCCTTGGTGCATGGAGGACTTAAGCCCATGGTGGGGGACTTTAAGCACCTCGCTCTTAAGTAATCCGCCCAGATGCGCTATGTCGTCTTGGGCCTCGGTCTCTATGTCGCCTGCATAGAGAAAACTCCTTTTGCCCTCCACCTTGAGCACGACCGAGCTGTTGTTCTTCTCAATATCGCTGCTGCCCCACAAGGTGTAAAACCCTTCATACGGATGAAAGACATGGATTTTATAACCCGCCTCCTCGATAAAATCCCCTCTTTTGAGATGCCTTTGGGTAATGCCCTCAGGTATGCCTTCGGGATAGGGCGTCTGCCCGTTATCCCATAGTTCTTTGACGCCGAAGCGGCTGAGTATATATTGAAGCCCGCCTGCGTGGTCGGCATGCGCATGGGTGAGCACAAGGGCGTCTATGTCTCTTATGCCCCTCCAGCCGAGGTATGCAGCCGCCTGCCTGCCGCTTTTGCCTGTGTCTATCACAATGGTTTTCCCGTCGGGAAGCTCTATTACAGATGAGTCGCCCTCGCCGGCATTAAGAAACGCTGCGGTCAGATTTTTTGGCTGTGCCGCAGCATAAACCGAATAGGCCAGTATCAGGACGAACGGCAGTAAAAGAAAGCCCGGCCTCATGCCCGGCACGGTCCTTTCCTTTAGTACCGGTAGAACCTGATAGATGAGAAAACATGCGTAGTAAAAAAGAAGGATATAGGCCGGGAACGCGGGGATTTTTATCTCTGCAAACGGTATGGAGGCAAGCAGCCTTACAAGGGATATGGAGAAATTCGAGACCGCTCCGACAACCGGCGGGGCTAAGAATGTGTCTGTCAGGAGGTATGAGAACGAAGCTGAAAGAGACATCGGCACGAGCAGGAAGCCGACAACCGGGGTGACGATTAAGTTTGAGAAGACGGAGATTAAGGATATGCGGTGGAAGTAGTACGCCGCTATGGGCGCAGACCCCAAGGTGGCGGCAAGCGACACCAAAACGACATTTACGGGATACTGTCTGAGGCCCGTCCTTTCGCTCCGCTCCGCTACGAAAAACCCTATGAAAAGCACTGCGGAAAAAGAAAGGATAAAAGAAAGCTCCAGCATTGCCGCAGGCTCCCACAGGACTATTATCACTGCTGCAAGCAGGAGGGCATTGAGCCAGTATCTCTTTTTCCCGATGACGATGCCGATGAGGAAGAGGGTTATCATGATGAACGACCTTGTAGCGGGAATGCTCCCGCCGGAGATGCCCAGATAAAAGAGCATGAACGGCAGAGACATGACGGCTGCCGCCTGCCTTGGCGTGACATAGGCGGTGAGCCTCTCAAGGATGCCGTAGGGGAGGGAGTTTAAAAGGAGCCTGAAAATAAAGAAAAGCAGGATGGAAAAAAGTCCGAAGTGCGTGCCTGAGATGCTCAGGAGATGAACAAGTCCGGTCGAGGCGAAGGCCTCACTGAGGCCGCGGCTCATGTTCGCCCTCTGGCCTGTTGTAACGGCCATAAGGAGGGCTGCCGAATCGCGGTCAAAACGGCTGCTGATATATGAATTAATCCGTGCCCTTGCCGATTCAATGAAACTCAGGTCTCCCTCCTCAAGCGCCTCCATGAGCGCGGCTGAGGGCCTGCTGTAGTCGCCCGGGTTGGCGGCCTCCCCGGGCGTGCGGAGCCGTATCTTCAGCCTGTATCTTCTTCCGTGCTCAAATTCCCTTTCTGAATATATATTCAGTCCCCTGCCTTTTATGGCGAGAGGTTTTCCGGTCCCGGCTTCCAGAGCGGATTTAATCTTGAATTCCTGCGAAAATCCCTCAATCGCCTCAACCGGAGACGAGGTGAACACGCCGGTTATTTCCGCCTCTGTCTTTTGGGGGAAATCCATGGGATATGGGCGGCTGACAACGGCATACAGCAGGCCAATGGCCGCAAGGCCGATGAGGAGAAACTTTTCCCCTCTTAGAAGGAGAAAGACTGCAAGTCCGGATGAGACGAGGGTTGTGTAAGGGAAAAACTCAAATGCAAAGCAGGCCGCCGCCCCTGAAAGGAATGATAAGAAGGGCATCAGGCCATCATTTTCCTGATGACTTCGGCCACGCTGCCGGCAAGCCTTTTTATTGTCCTCATATCCTTGCCTTCGACCATAACCCGTATCTTGGGCTCGGTGCCTGACGGCCGCACCAGTATCCTGCCCCTGCCATCGAGTCTCTGCTCCGCGCGCCGGATTGCGGCCTGTATCTCAGGGACGGCCCTGATGTCTTTTTTCTCCTTGACCCTGACGTTGACAAGCACCTGCGGGTAGAGCTTTATAGCGCCTGCAAGGCGCGAAAGCGGAAGGCCTCTTTTTTTCATGAGAGAGAGCACGTGAAGCGCGGTTATCGGGCCGTCGCCGGTTGTGTTATAGTCGAAAAAGATTATATGTCCTGACTGCTCGCCTCCGAGGTTGTACCCGCCCTCAAGCATTTTTTCCGTGACGAACCTGTCGCCCACCTTGGTTCTAAGAAGCGTTATGCCGCGCCTCTGGAGATGGTGCTCAAGCCCGAGGTTGCTCATGACCGTGGCCACGACCGTATCGCCCTTGAGCCTTTCTTCGGCCTTCATCTCAGCGGCCCACATCCCCAATATCCTGTCTCCGTCCACGAACTTGCCTTTTTCATCTACAAACAGCGCCCTGTCGGCGTCGCCGTCGTGGGCCACCCCGATATCCGCCCTGTGCTTTTTCACCTCGGCTGCAAGCCCTTCCATGAACAGCGAGCCGCAGTCCTTATTTATATTTACGCCGTCGGGCCTGTCGTTGACTGCGATGACCTCTGCGCCGAGTTCCCTCAGCACCCATGGCGTGACCTTGTATGCCGCTCCGTTTGAGCAGTCCACGACCGCCTTCAGGCCCTCAAGAGTCATGCCTTTGGGGATGGTGGATTTTATATATTCGATATACCTTCCGGTGGCGTCGTCAAGACGGAATGCCTTTCCTATCGCGTCTCCGGAAGGCCTGTGCCTGAGTATAGAGTCGTCAATGACGAGCCTTTCAATCTCCCTCTCCAGTTCGTCGGGCAGCTTGAAGCCCGCGCCTGAGAAGAACTTTATGCCGTTGTCCTTGAATGGGTTGTGGGATGCGGATATCACGATTCCGGCATCGACCCTCAGCGCCCTCGTAAGAAAGGCCACCCCCGGCGTGGGCATGGGCCCGACCAGCGTGACGTTCATCCCCATGGAGCAGATGCCGGATGTCAGGGCGCTTTCTATCATGTAGCCGGAAAGCCTTGTGTCCTTGCCGATGAGTATCATGTTTCTTCCCTGCTGTTTTTTCAGCACCCTTGCGGCAGCCATCCCTATCCTCAGGACGCATTCAGGCGTCATGGGGTATTTGTTGACCTCTCCCCGTATCCCGTCGGTTCCAAAAAGCCTCATGGTTTGCCCCTTATCTCTACTTTTTTGCGGGTCTCCTCAATAGTGACAAAGACCGAAGCCGGGCTGACGCTAATCAGATTTACCAGCGCCGGAAGATATACAGAGTCGCTGTCTATTGCGTAACTGTGCCTGCCTGTCTGCGCCCTGCCCATGTCCAGATATATGCGGACATCCGGGCTGGCGAGGTTTCTCAGAAGCCTTTCCGGCCCCCTGAGGCTGACTGCGGCCGTGGGTGCGTCATCTACGGCCTCGATGCCTGCGGGCATGTTTTTGAACTTTACGGGGACATCTACTATGACCGAAGACTGCTCCTTTACGACCACCGAAAGCCACATGATGAGCGCAAGCGCAAGGGATGCTATCTTCAGGCCCAGGTTCTTCTTCATTTGGAGACCTTCTTTGCCGTAAACATATCCGTCAGCCTGTCCCTCAGTGTCCCCATGTCAAGGTGTGTTTCGAGGTTGTCCCCTATGGCCATGGATATAATGCCTGTCTCCTCGGACACTATGACCGCTATGGCGTCCGTCTCCCCGGTAAGTCCGAGCGCGGCCCTGTGCCTTGTGCCGAGGGTTTTGCTGATATCCGGCTCCGGCGCTACGGGCAGGAAACAGCCTGCCGCCACTATCCTGTTTCCGCGTATGACCACCGCGCCGTCGTGTATGGGCGAGGTCGGGTGGAATATGCTCGTGAGTATCTCCTTTGAAACCTTTGCGTCAAGGGGCGTGCCGATTTCGACGAAGTCCTTCAGGTCGGTCTCCCTCTCTATTACGACCAATGCCCCGATTTTCCTGTTCGCCATAGAAACGGATGCCCTTACTATCTCCTCAAGGCTTCTGAGTTCCTCGGCGGATGTAAAGGCGCGGAGAAACGGCGTCTCCCCCATCTTTGCAAGCACCCTCCGTATCTCGGGCTGGAAAAGGACTATGAGGGCTATCACTATGTAGGCCCAAAACCCCTGAAGCAGCCAGTCCAGCGTATAAAAGGGCGTGTACCGCGATACGGCGGATGCCAGAAGCAGCAGTATCAGGCCGATGAGCATCTGCGCCGCCTTTGTGCCCTTGACCAGCACGAGGAGGCGGTAAAGGATTATGGACACGAGGACTATGTCGAGCATATCCCGCCAGCCGAACAGTTTAATAATGGCCGTCATATCCGTTCTTTCAGCCAGTTCAAGGGGTTTACGCTATGGAGGCTGCCGCCTCCGTCCGAATAGACCACCTTCTCTATGCGGGAGTTAAGTATCATCCTCTTGCACATCATGCACGGCTCAGAGTGGCATTCGCTTGAGTCGGCGTCAATGCCGGATATGTATATCGTTGAGCCGTCAAGCTCCTCGGCTGAGGCCCGGATTATGGCATTAGCCTCGGCATGCACGCTGCGGCAGAGTTCGTACCTCTCGCCGTGGGGTATCCGCAGTTCCTTCCTCGTGCACTCACCGGCATCGAGGCAGTCCTCCATGCCCCTCGGCGCACCGTTATAGCCGGTGCTGACAATCACATTGTCCTTTGTGACGACCGCGCCGTATTTTCGCCTCATGCATGTGGCCCTCGTGGAAACGGCACGCGCTATGTTTATAAAATATTCGTCCCATCCGGGTCTCTTTTGCCTTTTCTTCAAAAGCGCCTCTCCTGAAAACAAGAAGATGTAAAAAAGTTTAGATACTATTTTATCATAACTCGATGCCTTATAGGCTTACGCCCATACCCCGGGGATGGATGTCCCGCAGAAAACGCACCTGCCGTTTTTGATGCGGTTTCTGGCGACAAAGTAGCCCATTCTCTCGATAACCGGTTTTTTGCAGTTGTGGCAGTAGGTGTTTTCGGCCTCGCCCTGTAGGTTGCCGATGTATACGTATCTGAGCCCGGCGTCCATTGCCGTGGCGCGGGCCTCCTTTAGCGTTGTCACCGGCGTTGGGGGCAGGTCTTTTAGCTTGTAGTAGGGGAAGAAACGGGAAAGGTGAAGCGGCACGTCAGGGCCGGCGTTCTTTACAATCCATTTGCACATTTGCCGTATCTCCTGCATGTTGTCGTTAAGAGTCGGTATCACGAGGTTTGTAAGCTCAAGCCATACCCCCTCCTCCTTGAGTGTGACTATCGCATCGAGCACCGGCTTGAGCCTTCCGCCGCATATCCTGCCGTAGAAGTCCTCTGTGAAGGCCTTCAGGTCTACGTCAGCCGCATCGAGGTGTTTTGAGAGTTCCCTGAGGGGTTTTTCCTTTATGTAGCCGCAGGTGTGGGCGGTGTTTTTTATACCGTAGCCGTGCGAAAGCGCTGCGGTGTCAAGCATGTATTCGTAAAATACCGTCGGCTCCGTGTATGTGTAGCAGACGCTCCGGCAGCCTGTTCGGGCCGCCTGCCTTATGACCTCGGCTGGAGGAAGCTCTATGAAGTCCGTGTCCTCGGGCCGCGCCTGCGATATTTGCCAGTTCTGGCAGAACTTGCA
>JAUXOF010000057.1 GCA_030682405.1 Thermodesulfovibrionales bacterium | reverse complement strand
CCGTCCTCTGCGAGCCGGCGAGGTGAATATGCTTTGAGAACCCACCGAGTGCGCTCTCAAGCTCCTTCATACCGTTTTTCATGCTCTGGGCGAACCGAGAGGGCGCGGTCTTAAGCGATTCCGCAAGGAGCGCATACCTCTCAACCGTCCTTGACACGGAGCCTATCACCCGGCCCGGAAGGTTCACTCCGTAATCGATTGTCGCAAGCAGGCTGTTTGCAGGGTTTGCGATGCTCGTAAGCGTGGCCTCCAGCTTTGAGACGTAGCCGTCTATCTGCTTAACGTATGCCCTTGCCGTGGCGGTAAGGCCGGTGAACTGCTCCAATATCCCCTTCGTGGGGTCAAGCTCCTTGCCGAGAATCTCCGCGGCCTCCGCTCCGAGTTCATCTTTTACGTCTTTTTCAAACTCCGCAATTTGCTCTGCCTGACCCTGCTCAAAAACGCCGTCCACCGACACAGCGGGAATCTCTATTTCCCCTGCGAACTCCTCAACAAATGATATGTCTATCTCAGCCGTCTCAAGCCTGTCGTCATGGCGGACTGAGGCGGACTCCACGGAGCCATGCAGGAGGCCGTATTTTGGATGGGTGAAATCAAAGAGGCCTTTGTTCCCCTTAATATGCTCAAGAAAGAGCTTGTGCTCATCATACCGCTTGCCGAAGAAGAAGCACTTGAACCTGACCTTCCGGGCCTTCAGTCCCATGTCCTCTAACTTGGCCCCGTCCCGGTACGGAAACTCGTATTGTGCTATGGACTTTTCAAAGGCGTCATCGATGTCCTGTATCTCAAGGGCGAAGTCGTCTATGAAAGCGTCTTCGGTGCTTGTCTTTTTCTCTTCATCCGCCAATATAAAAGCCCTCCGACTCTTACGAGTCTTTGGGCTTTTATATCAGATTTCTCGTGTCATTTCCTAAGAAACCTGCAACTATTTTGGAGCCTGCCCCTAAAATTCGGGGGCGCAGAGGCAAACCTTTCTGGTTGGGTGAGACCCTGCTCATCTCAAACGCCTGCGAGTCCGTCGCTTCCCATGAAACTTGGGCCATGTTCCGGCATGGTTCGGTTATCTCGCCACCAACGGGACACCTACGCCCCCGAAGACCGGCTAATTCAACGAAATCTCTTTGATTTCAGCCACGGGCAAATACTCGTAAGTGTAATGGTTGCAGCCCTGAATCCTCCTAACGCTCCGCCTCCAACCGAGCATTTCAAGGGCGTCGGCCTCCCTGCCTAAAATAGCTCCGAGGCTGGCGACCGAGCCGAAGAACTGGGTCAGGTGATGCCGCCGGGCGGTCTCGATGAAGCTCTTATAGAGCATTTCAGGCACTCCATCAACCTTCCAGCCCTCGGCGGTCTTCGTCACCTTCAGGCCGTGGGCCGTGAGCCTGTCCTCCGCAATGAAGTGCAGGAACTGAGAGATTGTCCCGGCAACCTCTGAAAGCTCCGGGTCTGTCCTGTGGAGGAGTTGCTTTACCGGGACATCGTAAAACCGTTCTAAGATGTAGGAGGCAAGGGGGTTGCCCCGCCATGCCTCCTTGCAGAGCTTTGACATGACGATGCCGTGGGCGGCTTCCGGGAAGTTAGCCGTAAGCTGGCCCTGCCGGACGGCCACAATGCCCACCCTTGCCACCTTCTCCATCCTGAGAAGGTATGCCTGAACAACCTGCGCCTCGGTGTTCGTGCTGTTCATCCCGCCGATGAGGAAGGCGGGCCAGTCGTAAAGGACGGCGGAGAAATCCTTGTCCCCAAGGCCAAGTTTTTCACGGATGATGCTTAACGTATTATGCGTGAAGCCTGCCACTTTTATGCCCGAAATACCCCTCCTTTCAAGCAATTCTATGAACGCTTGAGTCCTTTTATACCCAAAAACCCTCGCCAAATGCCCTGCGGAGGCGCGAATTACCCCCTCTATTTCAACTGTGGGGAAGCCGAAATACTCCCCGGCACGGGCCATGACCTCATTTGAGGTCTCACGGTCAAGCCTTTCGATGTAGTCTTTGATGGCCCCATTGTTGTTTTCTATGAGGGCCAACTGCAAGTCCCCAATGCTGTTGATTGTGAGGGCCTTTTCCATTAAATGCCTCCTGTTGAGTTCTTTCTTGCTCCTGATTTTAATATTCCCGCCTCTACGTGGCGGTAGATATGCTCTATGCAGGCATCCATTGCCCGTCGTTCTTTGGCTGAACCTAAATGGCTGACGCAGAGAATCCTTGCGATGGCCGTGTGCAGGGAAGGGTTATCGGGAAGAAGATACGGCTTTAACTGTGCCATGCTGCACCTCCTCAAAGTTTTTACTTTACCGGGCAAATAAAAAACCCGAGTGTCGTAACGGCCTTTGAGAGCCGCCCGCGCCTCACGGTTGGCGGGACACTCGGGCTGATAGAAACGCCCCTAAAACTAAAACACCCCTTTCCGCATCCCTGCGGAGGCCGAGGCAGGCCCTCAAAGTCTTTACAATTTCAAGACTATCAGAAGGACGGGGAGGATGTCAAGTATTTTTTTGTCTCCTTTCAGGGAACAAGACAACATCGGCAACCGAGATGTGTATCAAGAACTGGGATAGGAGTTTTATCTATGGCATAGGTCTTCTTTAGTTTTTTGCACTGCGGACAAGCGTCCGGGGCGGGGCTGAACCCGACCTTCTTTTCTCCCCACTCCTTCCAGTCATGGAGATTAATAAGGGAATGTTCAATTGCGCCGATGGCGAGGGCAAGGGTTTGAGCCTCCTGAACGCAATCCCTAAGACCTTGCTGAGTAAGGTGTTCGATGGCGCTTGTTGAAACCTTTGCATTGAGGTGGATACCGTATCCTCTTTTTTGTTCTTTTGTAAGCTCAGTGCCTGAACGGAGGATGATTTTAGCAACATCCCTGTAATCAGGAGGCACTGGAATCGCACGCCCATCCTCAAGTTCGAACGCTCTGTAATTGCCCCTGAACCAGTCAAGGGCAAAACGAACTGTCAGGGGCGGGTTCTTCCAAATGGCAGGGTCTAACATGCCCGCAAGCCTGACAATATGCTCTTCGGTCATGCCCGTAACGATACTCTGAGGAGGCTCTTTTATCCTTTCTACCTCAGTCATTTTTGGCTTTTTCCTTTGTGCCTTTATAAGAAGATAAATACCACCCATTATAAACAACAGAAAAACTAACCATGCCATAAACGACCTCCTTTTAGTTTTTCTGAAGTTTATCATAAAGCCGGAGATGTCAAGGGGAAAATTAAAACAACAGGGAAAATTAAAACGATTATTTCACCAGATTGCCCCGATTTAGTTTGACTTTTGTATTCATATCGTCTGTATCGGAGATGACCTTGCCTTTTTCGTCCACCTGAAGATTGATAACGATGTCGTTTTTAATTTCTTGTTTTTTGGTCTGCTCATTTAATTCCGAAACGCCAGCCGTAAAATTAACAAAGTCTTTAGCCCAAAGAAAGTTCGGCATTTTGTCATATAGCTTTTCCCCGGCGTAACCAGCAGCCCCTCCTTCGTGTTTTATACCTAATTGATTCGCCATATATTCATTTAAAAAAGTCCCTATTCCATACCCTGCCGCTGCCGCCGCCGTAATTAATGGCAAGTTCGCCATGGCCACACCGAAGCCGATATTAGGCCCTGTGTTCATGCCAAAAAGTTTTCTTCCCTTTCCGGGGACACCGCTTCCGGGGACACCGCCTCCCTCCCCCGGAAATCCCCATCCTTGACCGGGAAGCATAGAGAGGTGCTTGTTCACAACATATACCGGCAGAGGCCCACGGCCAAGGCCTCCTAAGACTCCACCAATGCCTTTTGTCCCACCAGCGGGTTTAAAGAGACCGCCTATTGTTTTTGCTCCACCAATGCCGAGAACGCCCAAAACTGCCCATAAAGCACTCTTTGTCAGAATAGGATGCTTATTTAGTATTGTGAGCGCTTTATTTAAAAGCTCTATCGGGGCTGCAAGGTTTTCATTTGAAAATTTAGAGAACTGCGTCATGAGGTCGCCGATTTTGGCCTTAGTCGTGTCCGCCCAAAAGGCAAAATCCTTGAGCGTCTCTACTCCACTTCCGCCCTGATTTATAAAATTGTCGAATTCCTCGAACCCTCCGGTCAAGCGAAATTGGGCCGCGAGTCTGGACATAACACGTATGGACCGCTGACCGAAAACTTCGCCGAGTTTTATTTCGTCACCCTTTGTGGCTTTAATAACGCCTTTCAAAATGTCCTGAAGAGGTTTCATGACGGTCACGCCTGACTTTTTTGTTGCTTTCTCGTCGATAGGGTTAAAGCCCCACTTCCGCATCTTTTTAATATTCTTCATGTCGAGCATTTCGGCTATGGCCATTTCGATGCCGGTCACTGTCTGCTCGGCGCTTCCGGCGCCGAGCTTGCCCGATTGAACCCACGCCCCCATAACGCGCACGCCCTCCACGCCTTTGAGATTGAACCGACCTGTGGCAGATGTCAGGTTATCTATCAACCCTGCGAAATTCCTGAACTCAACCGCCCCGGACTTGGCCTGGACATGGAGGACATCAAGAACCTCAAAAACCTGCCCCGACGAGATGCCCATTTTCTGCATGAGACCCGCCGTCGTCGCGCCGATGTCCTCCATAGAAGTGTTTGTGGCGGAGGCCACTATGCCCATGGAACGCAGGGACTTGATAGCGAAGTCGTAATCCCCTGTCTTTTCCACAATGGCGCTGATGCCTTCAAGAAGCGCCCCAGGCGTCTGATGCGTGGCCTCGGCCATGGCGAACAACTCGTCCTTGAGCTTAAAAAATTCCTTGCCTGTTTTGCCGCTCGATATCGCCAGCCTTGCAAGCCGGGCGTCGAAGTCAATGACGCCCTTTGCGGCCATCATGATGGCCGCGCCGCCGCCAATGGCAGTTAGAGGCGTGAGCATCCCTGCCATGGCTTTACTGGCTCGACCGAATACGGAGATAGTCTTCTGGCCGAAGCCCTGTATGTTTCGCGCACCCTTGTTAATGGCCTCGTTGAGATTCCTATTGTCCCCAAGCAGCCTTACGAGTAAGGTTTTATTCTCCACGCTTCACCTTGTAAGTCTTACCGCCGGGCGGCCTCAACGACATCTCCATGCTCATGATGTAGAGCCATTGTCCGTCTGTAAGTTCGCAAGCCGGGACGCCAAAGAAAGAATAAGCTTTCTCGCAGTGACGATATTTAAACCGTTCAAAATCGTCTCCAGCGGATTTTTTTTTAGGACATCGAGGAGGGTATCTATTTCCTCAGCTGACATATCTGACAAGTTCGACGAGCACTCCCGCTCGAAAGACAGATATTCCTCGACAAGAATGTCCTTTTCGGCCATAGTGAGCAGGGCCTTTAACTCATCCACCGTCTTTGCGAGAGGATTACCTTCGGCGTCCCTGAACGCGCTGAAAATGAGACGTATCGTCCTGTCGCCTTCATACGCTTCAACCGTGGCTGCCGAGTACTCGATGCCCTTCTTCTTGAAAAAATATTCCGTGTCAAAGGCCGCAGCCTGCCGCCCGGCTTCGCTCAAGATTCGAAGGACAATTTCCTGCTCGGTGCCGGGGAACTTTATTGTCCGTTCGTTCCTCATTCCGGCCTTCAGTTTCTCAAGCAGGCTCATTCGTCAACCCTCTTTTCCGCGCCGAACTCGATGGTCTGCACGACCTCGTTTTCGCCGTCGTATTTTTCCTCACCGACCTTGAGCGTGGCGACTCCGCCGAAGATAATCTTCGAGCCGTCCTCGCGCTCCACAAGTACAGTGCCGTCCTCGACGTCTTCAAAGTTGAACTTTGTGCCTGAAGGCACGACATAGTCGAGCGAGAAGGAATGCCGGACCATCATTTTGATATGCCCGGTCTTGTTCATGAGGTTGATCTGTTTCCGCGGCTCCTTCTCTTTTACAGTAAATGACTTGAAGTCCGTCACCTCAGCCCCGTTTACGCTCAGTGTAACCTTGCTTACGTATTTCATGGCTCAAGCCTCCTTTTTAAAGATACAGTTCTATCCGCGCCGCAAGGACGTGGAGACCGTTTACGATGTCAGACGGGATTTGTGCGTCCAGCCTGTTTGGGTCCTGAACGCTTCGCTCAACGATGAGGCCGGCTTTGTTAGCGGCCACTTCCTCGACGATTTCAAGCTCCTCGAGCTTCATTAGGACATCGAGAAGCTCGGCTCTCACCTTCGGGGGCGTTTTCGAGGAGAGCTTTTCCCTCGGAAACCTGAGCGCAACCCTCTCCCTGCACGCCTTCCGCAAATAGTCCAGCGTGCGGATGGTCGTGATATCAAACAGCGAGATGTCGTCCACGCCCTGAGCATCTTTAAGATACGTGCTTATCGCCCGCACCACCTGAACCTTCTCGCCCGGGCCGACTTCAAGGGGCGCTACGCCGTTTGAAAGGCATGTCTCCTGCTCCGTCCGTGAAAGCCTGTCCGAGATGTCCGGCACAGCGATGCTCGAAAGCTCAAGGCCGTTAAGCGGCCTTGCAGGGTCTTCCTCATAAGCGAGCAGGGCGGCTTTTGCAGAGGCTATCTCATAGGGCATGCTCCTGCGCTTCGTGGCTGATGTGCAGCGGACATATGCGCCCAACATCCTGCCCGAATTGACCTGTCCCGCAAGCGTTGTGGCGTCCGCCAGCGCCCCGTTCATGCCGTAGACCCCGATGCCCGGCCTTTGCTCCATAGGGCCTGATACGCTGTCAAGATGCGTCTTCAGCGTGCCGAGGTCCGTCTGGTTGTTAAACGGCGTCACTACGATGTTATAGTCGCCCGCGAATACCACTGTCAGGGCATCCTGAAGCGTGGGGTTTGTTGCGCCGCTTGCCATTGCCACGATTGCCACGGTTACACCGGCGGCATTGGTGAGGTCGTAGCCGAGCCCTATCTGGTTGCCGCAAATGCCCTTGTTTTTGGCGGTAAGCGTGACCACACCGAGCGCGGCAGCGGAGGTCACCGGTAAGTCAGGCTGTTTGGCTATCTGGGCGACGAGGGCGGCCCCTATGACCGTGGCCGTGTCGTCTTTGGCTATGGCGATTTCGACCTTCTGATTGCCGATGTAAAGCGTCAGCACCCCTGCCGAAGTCGCGGGGCCTGTGAACGTGACCGTGCCCGTTGCCGCAACGCCCGCTCCCGCGTCGTCAAGCCCGATGACCGTAAGGTCAAGATACGGATTGCTTTTAATCGCGGCTCTCGCCATCAGATGGCAGAGCGAGCCTGCCCCGAAATATGTTTCTGCGGTCTTGTCGCTGAATACCTTTGTCGGGACCTTCTGCGCCACAGTGCCTGAAGATGTCTTCTGCCCGACTATCAGCAGTTTCTGCTTGTTCGCCGGCAGCGTCCTCACGGCGAGGGCGGTGTTGAACTCGAAATACTTCCCCGGCTTCCTGATGGAAGACGGAATCCCGCTAAACTGAATGCTCATTTCTTATTACCCCCTTCCTTTATTTTCGGAGCCTCGACTATCTCCAGCGAGCCGTCATCGAGGAGCCTCTTGTAATAGCACGTCTCCGGCACTTCAACCGGCTCGGAGTCCGTAATGTAATCCCTCGGCTTTCCTTCCTTCGGGCACTGAGCGCCCTGTTTCGATATAACCAGCATAAACCCTCCTTTCTAAGTTCTGAGCGTCACTTCGTCGGACGCATCCTTTATGTCGTCTCCGGGCTTGAGGTAATAATCAAGGCCGATTTTCAGCAGCTCTCCTGCAACCTCGTCCTCAACCGGCTCGACTATAAAACCCGTTTTAAACCGTAGTTGAAAAAAGAGATACCCGGACTGGGCGTTCTCTTCGCTCGTAACATTCCTAAAACCCTCAGGCACGAGGGGGTCAATTTGAAGGCCAAGTTTTTGCAAGGTGAGAATATCAACGATACCCTGAATGATGGGATATATCCCTTTCCTTCTTTCCCCGTCCACGCCCATGTGCTTAAACATGACCGTCACGAAAATATCCACGACCTGCTTGAAGCTCTGCACTGTAACCCTCTTAAAATCCGCCCCTTCTATCGCGACCGACACGGACGGGGTGATATACCCGGACGGCTCTTTCTTTATTTCGAACTTTAGGACCTCAAGCTTTTTCTCTTTTAGCCTGTCAAGTATCGCCTGTTCGATTTTTGCAAGCATCCTATTGCCTCACGTCCTGCTCGATAACGAGAGTGAAATGTTGCGCTGTCTGAGGCTCTGTGTCGTCCGACTTCCTGACTTCCCATTCCGCGTCATACTTCCCGACCGTGGCCGTCTCTATCGAGGTGAGAGTTATCTCTGCGGTCTGCGGGCCGGTGACAGTGGCCGTCCTGTTCACGATTGCCGTTGAGTTTGCCGCCTTCGGGTCCGCCTTCAGGCAGAGATAGACCTTCTGGTCGGCGGGGGACTGAAGGTTCCAGTCCGTAGAAAGCGAAAGGGTCAGTGTCTTGGTGTCCCCCCGCTTGATTCTCATCTCCGCGCCCGTTGTCGCAATCCGGCTCTGAAGCGTACCCGTCGCAATGCTTGAAAGTATCGTCTGCTCGCAGGCGATATCCTCTCCGGCTGAGATGTTCCGGCTCGTGAGCTTCCGCGTGGCATAGCTCCAAACATCAGCTGCGACGGCGGCAATGGACGTGAGCGTCCTTTCAGCATATCCCCACACCTGTTGAGGTATGGCGTTGACGCTTGTTTGAGACGCCCTCGTAGCCACCTGAGTATTGGATGCTGGGTCGGCGGGCAGGCCGTCCACGAACTCTTTAATAGCCTTCAGCGTCTCTGTCGTCCACCCTGCTCCCTTTATCGCTGTCAGGGTCGCTTCAAGCGCAAGCTCCCACGGATATTTCGAAACAATCCACACGGAGACAGATGTCGGCTCTACGTCTGCCGTGGAGCTGTCGAGCGTCAACGTATAGGGGTTCGGCTGGTCTTCGAGCGTGAAAGCCTTCGTGGCCGCATTCGCCGGAAATTTACAAACGTAAACCCCGTCGCTGTTAGGCTCCGTAAATGTCGCCTCGGTATACCCTGTCAAAGCCGTGCCATCCGGCTTGATGATTTTCGTGGAAAGAGTCGAGAGCGTGAGACCCGTGGCCTGCGAGCCGTCTTTTTTTATGAGAGGGATGGCTACCACGATGTCGGCGGTTGCCTGCAATTTCCTAAACATACATTGCCTCCCTCATCGCCATCATCCTCCTGCGGCGACCAGAGACCGCGGCACCACCACCAAGCTCAATACCTGCTCCGCCATTATATAGTTCTAAAGCTTCTTCAGCCGTAAGAGCACGATTCCAAAAAGCGACTTCGTCGAGGAGTCCGTTGAGCCGATAGCCTGCTGATGCTCCTTCCCGCCCACCAAGCCAAAAAGTAGTATTTAATGCGATGTTAGGACAGAAAACAGAACCATTAGGAGCACCGTTGAGATAGAAACTAACATTTTCAGTTGACCCGTTAACGACAATGATACCGAGGTGAAAAGTGTTTGCAGTTATAATAGTGTTGGCAGACTTCCAACCTCCACTCCAACCAGCCCCATTGCCAGAAATAAATTTAATAGGTAGTCCAGTAGTAAAATAAACAGAAAAGCGTGCTTCTTTCCCCATCGCCTGCGAATCTTTAAGATACGACGCATCGCGACATAAACCCCAAAATGCAAGAGTATGAATATTGCCGACATCAAACGGCGGGATTGCCACATAATCATCAACCCCGTCAAAACTTCCCGACGCCGCACCGAGTTTCGGTGTGCCAAATGTGGCGCCGTAAGCAGTCCCGTGGTATCCGCCGGCGCTGCACTGCCAGTTATTATTCATGTGCCAGAGCGCCCTGAGGTTCGTCAAGAGACTCACCTACAAAACCTCCTCGGTAGTGCAGGGAAGACCCTCGGCATGACCGCAAAAATGCAACTGTTTCTTATATATCCTGCCTGCGAAAAACGGCTCAAGAATAAGGAGCTTGGCCAGCGCATCGTCCCTGTCAATGACTTCTACTCTCATAGACAAGGGCTGTAGAATTAGAGAGTCTGCCTCGCTTAAAAGCTCTGTTATTTCAAGATAGATTTTCACTTTCTTGCCGCCCCTTTAATTTTCTCAAATGTCCGAAGGCCGCCCATGCCGAGCATTCCAAAAACAAGACCCATGAGACTCTCTGTATCAAGCACTGGAGGCGTAACCGGTTCAAGCCCGTATGACACGGCAACCGATACAGCCCACAATAAGATAGGGTGAAGAATGAATTGATAACAGATACCAGCACCACAAACCCATCCTATGAATGGCCTCCATCCAGAGACAAAGATTGAAGCGTGCTTTGCCTCCTCAAGATTTATCACCGTTTGAGCGCTCTGAGCTGCAAACTCAAGCTCAAGAAGTTTTTGCTCAATCTCAGCCTTCTTCTCAGGAGAAATCTCCCCTGTAATCGCCGAGCGGATGTCCTTAGCGAGTGTCCCTGCACCCTCCATTAACCCTTTTGCGCCACCTGAAAAAATATCGCCTATGAAGCTCATTTAAAATGCCCCTTTCCCCAGAAAATAAAGCCTAAAATAACAAGAGAAAAAAATACTACAACCAATCCTCTGGATATTGTTGAACAGGCGGTCCCCTTAGCGGTTTCCGTCCAATGAATTAACTCCTTGACAAACTGATGATGCTGATAATGTTCTTCACGTGCGACAAAAAATTCTCCGAGTTTTTCGTCCATAGCCTCACGGACGGCAGCCTTCATTTCATCATGTGTCATTTTAACCTCGCCCAGTTATTGATGCCGTCAAGCATGGCTTCTACAATCAGTTCCCGCTCTTCAATCATCACTTTGCGGTCGTCGTCGTTGCTCATAAAGCCGATTTCCACCAAACAGGCCGGAGTTTTCAAGTCTCCGAGTACTGCGAGCCTCTTATGTGGAGTCTCGGAATCATGTTTGACTTTTCTGTCCCGCATCTCGGTTGTAGCGAGAAGGGCCTTATGAACCTCACATGCCAGTGGGTAATCATAGTCGTCTCGGTAGATAGTCTCAACGCCATGCGCCTGCGGGTTCGTAGCGGCGTTACAATGAACCGAGATAAAGGCATCAGGCTTATATTCCTGAATCATTTTCAGCCGGTCGGACGGCATTAGGTTAGTGTCACGGTCGCGGGTATAAAGCACATTGTGCCCGTTCTCCCTCAGCCTCTCGCCGAGCCTGAGAACAACATCGAGCGTTATGTCCTCCTCGCTTATGCCGCCATAAACAGCACCGGGGTCTGTCCCTCCGTGACCAGCGTCTAAGAGGATTTTTTTCATGGCATTACCCCCGCAAGCTTTTTCTCAATTATCCCCGCAATGTCCACCTTGCCCACGGCATCCGTAATGAATGGCCGGGGGCCGTATTTTGCAGAAGAGCCTTTGCCCTCATGGATAACCCGCGCATATTCTGCGGCGTTATAGACTATCGCCTCGTTGCTTCCCGCCTTGAAGGTAATACCGTTTGAGGTCTTTGATTCACCGGGCTTTGCATAATTCCCCCACTTCTGTAAATGGCCTGTGCGGACCGGCACGGGATAACCGCCTGCAGGAATAGGTTCTTTTCTCTTTGTCCACTTCATGTATTTCTTCCCGGACTTCTTGCTTGTCCGCCATTCCGATGTGCCTTTCGAGCCAGCGCCGCTTAGGTTTTTATCTGCCTCCTGAAGGATTGCCCTTGCGGCCTCCTCAAGCCCCTCCCTGACGGCCACGGGGACTTCCTTCATGGCCTTTTCAAGCCCGGCAATTACGACCTTGTCCCCGATTATTGTTACCTGCAAGTTAAGCACTGTCGCCTCCGAAATGGTTGGTTTCAATAACGCCGGTTGCAAAGTCCCAAAACGCAGTCGAGACTAAAGACAAAAGCATTTTCCCATCCCTGATATCTTCAAGAGTTCTGATTGCATCCTTGTATCCTGCCCGGCGGGTGTCAGGGACTTCCTCAAAACGCCGAGCGTACATCCTATATGTCGTGATATCCAATGAGCACCGCTTAATGACGTCCGGTACGGAAGAAAGAGGGACGGAATACCGCCCAAGATACAGGTCTATCTCCGCATCCGCCTGAGCGATGAGTTCGGAGACAACGGCCCCGGGGATTTCTCCGAGGCCGTCATCGTCCGTCATCTCCCGGACGTGCTCTTCGGGCAGAGCCTTTTTCAGGTCCTCGAGCGTGCAGTAAGGCATTTAGGTGCTCGTTTTCACTTTCACGAGCACCGCCGGCCTGTGGCAGAGCGGAAGCGGATTGCTCTGCGTGTGTAGCTCGTAGCCCCTGTCGAACTTCATCAGCGCAGCCTTGGCGTAGAGGTGCTGGCCTATCGTGTTGACGGCCTCGACGAAATCCGCCGGTGCGCAATGCGTAGCAAATGTGTCGTTCGTGCCTTCGGGATATGCGTGGCCTTCGCTTGCCGCGATGAACCTGCGGGTGTTGCCCGCGCCGTCCGGTGCCGAGCCGACATACTCCTCGAAAGTGAGACCGCCGAAAGTGAAGCCCTTCCGGAGGTCTCCGCCGATGCGGTCCTGAGCCGCCGCATAATTTGCATACGCCTTCTCCACCTTTACGTGGACAATGAGCTTGTCGTAGAACTCCTGCGAGACGAGGGCGCGGATGCTCGACATCACTTCGCCCTGAAGGTTCGCCTCTATGTGCCTGACGACCTCCCTGCATTTGTTCGCCACTTCCGTTCCTGCCGTGCCGAGAAGGAAGTCCACCTCCTTCTGGCTTATCTCGAACTCCGTATAGAGGTTATAGAGTATCGAGGCATCGGCATCGAGGATGATGCCCTTCAGAGCGCCCATTGAAAGGTGCTCAAGGGTTATCATGTGCTTGTTCTTCATCGCCTGAAGGCGGTCGAGGAGAACGGTGTTCATGCTCTCAAGCTCCGTCTGGGAACCGAAAGCGCGCTTGCCCGCTATATCCGCCGCAAGCAGGACATCGTCATGCGGGATGTGCGGGACGTTGAAGGTCCTGACCTTCCGCTTGCCGGTCTTTCCGGTTGTGCCGGGCGAGCCGAGGGGCTTCGTGGGCAAAATCGTGAGGACGCCCGCATACTCCTCAACGACAACCGCTCTCGTGATGATGCCCTTGATGGGGAAAAGCCCGCTTTTTATAACTCTGCCGTAATTGTTCGGCAGGATGTTTATGGCCGCGCTCAACGATGCAACGTTGAACGCGGGGTCGTTTACGAGATTTGGAAACATATCTTTATTCCTCCTTTTCTTTTTATCGTCCGGCTACTGAGCCGTCCGGACGGTTACGTGCCTTGCGTCAAGCTCGGCCAAGGCCGTGGTTTTCTGTCCAGCGGTGATGCCGCCGGGCCAGACCATGCCCGCGTCCTTGAGGACTGCGTCCCTCACGACTGCAACTCCGGCCAAGTCGCCCCCTGAGGCGTCCACAGCACCGATGATGATGCCGTATGCGTTCTGCGTGCCGTCAACAGCGGCGGGGGTGAGAATCTTCACCTTGCCGCTCCCTGCGACTATGGCGATGGTGAACTTGTCCCCCACGATGAAGTCCGTCGAGCCGTCGTTGACGGTGAAATTAACCTGCTCGGACGTATAGGCCGTGCCGATTTTGGCCGAGGGGAGTTTGTTGCCATCCGGGTCCGTGACCTCGATTTCTCCGCCAGCGCCGGAGGCCGAAACGGTGATTGTGAAGCCGTCGCCGGATGCGAAGTCGGTCGCGCCGTCGGCGATGGTGAATGTGAGATGTCCGCCAGTTGAAAACGCTACCGCAACCGTGGCGACTCCGATTATTACGCCATTAGGGTCTTCCACCTGAAACTTCCCTGCGTTAGTTGCAGGCTCGATGCAGATGGCCTTGTAGACGCCGGGCAGGGCGTTTGCGCCGACAGTTGCTGACGCGAGCGTCCCGTCGCCCGTATTCCCTGCGATTGCCGCGGGGGTGGCCGTCGAACCCTTCTCATCAGAGGCCTTCAAAATCTTCAAAACTAAAGTCCCGATTTTGGCCCTTGCACTGACCGTAACGCCGGTGCATGTGCCGTTACCGGTGTTGCCCCCGTCCGCCGTGCCGGTCGTGGGACATGACTTTGAAATCTTTCCGAGCACAGTGCCGAGCAATAAATTCTGCCCCGAAAGCACCGTAACCGCTTCCCTCGAAGCGTTTCTGTCGGCCTCATAGAAAAGCACGTCGCTCGGACGTGCCGACTCGGTGTAAACCGTGCCGAGACCGATGAGCATAAAAGAGCCTATGCTTGCGGCCATAGGACTTACGGACGCAAGCGCCAGAAGCCCCACGAAAAGAAGCAGGGCAACAACCAGAAGCCCCGCTTTCCCTAATCCTTTGAACATCTCCATCTTTATTTCCTCCTTTTCGAGCCTGATTTCAGGCTTATTTCTTCTGGGCGGCTTCCGCCCTTGCCTTTGCGTCCTTGACAAGCGGGCCTTCTCCGCCGCTTGCACCCGGCTGCTGAGCCGCTCCCCGGTCGGTCTCGTCCTTGCCCTTGAAGTCTGCATAAGGGAATTGCACCCGCGCCGCCAGCTCGAACTTGTCCCTCATGGCCTTCAGGCGGTCTATGGGCAGGGTCGCAAGGAACTTACCCTCGGCCTCCTGAGCCGAGCCGTCCGTGGAATACTCGCCTATGAGCGTCCCGAATTTGAGCGCATCGTCCACGAGGCCCTTCCTGTATGCCCTGCCATCCTCGGCAAGGGGCATCAGCTCTGATATCTTTGCGTCCTTCTCGCCGAGAAATACCTTGACCTCATCGACAATGCCCGTCTCTGTGAAGACTTTCCCAAACACCTTGGAAAGCCTCTCAAGCAATTCCTTCATGATTCCTCCTTTATCAGGGGGATGTCCCCCATCGGTTTTTTGTCCCGCGATGCCCGCGGATTTCTGGGCGCTTGCCCCCGGCTGAGCCCCGAGCCAGACTAACGACCCCTCGAGGGCCTCGCCGTTCGGACGGTACTCGCCATATATGTGATTGCCCCTTTCATCCGTAACGGAAAGAAACGGGGCGTCAAATCCTATTGAAATATGGTTATAGATTCCGGCGTCTATTTTTGCGAGCGTGTCTGCGTTGCTCTCAAGCTTAAGAACATACACATCGCCAAAGAGCGCCTTGACCATGCTCACACCGGCGGGAAGCTTTGCACTCTCGCCTGTAAGCTCCTTGAATCTCTCCGGCGTCATCTCCTCGGTTGATGCGTCAAAGAACCTTCCCTCGCCAGGGCCAAGACCTCCGGCATAACCCGGATGTCCCTCTACGAAGAAGCCTTTGCCGGGAAGCGTGGCGGCAAACTGTGAAAGAAGGTCTTCATGAAACCGCTCATTATCCCTGTCTATGAAATTGTGCGCCATCAAATACCGGCGGACGTGAACCTGCTCCGCTGTGAGGGGCACAAGGGCATAGCTGTTGATTTTTGCAAGCTGCTCCGGCGTGACGGGCTTTCCCGTGCCGAGGCCCTTCAAGCCGAATGTCTTTGAAATCTTCATCGCTCCTCCATTCATATCAGAAAAGCCTTTTCATTTCCTAAGAAACCTGCAACTATTTTTCATACCGGCACCGTGGTGCACCTGCACCGGGGGTGAGTGTCCCTTGCCGGCACGGGGCAGTCGTCAATCGGATAATCGCCGGACAGAGACGCGCAGAGCGGGCAAGCGTCAGGCGCGGGGCGGAAACCCTGCTTCTTCACATCCCACGCTTTCCATTCGTCCTTCTTTGCGGCCTCCGCAGCCATAGTCATCTCCGTCCTTGCAAGCCGCTCCCAGTCGGCGTTCTGGTCCGTAAAAAGTTTCTCAAGCCTTGAGGCCACATGCCGCGGGTTGCTCCCTGCAAGCATCTGGGCCTCCATCTCAGGGATGATTTTCCCCACTATCGCCTTTGTCGCGTTGTCCTTGACAAACTCAAAACCCGATTTACAAAGCTCCTCGTAGACCTCGCGGTTTTTGATGATGTCAAGAATCGGCCTGTCCTTGCCGAGGAGATGAGCGGCCTGAATGAGACCGAGAGAATATGACTGACCGTAATACCACCTGACGGCTGAGTTTGCGTCTCTCCAGTCGTATTCCCCTATGTAGTTTTCAAGGGACTTGAGCACCGCCGCTCTCTGCTCCTCGGAAAAAATAAAGGACTCGA
Source organism: Thermodesulfovibrionales bacterium (assembly GCA_030682405.1). Taxonomy (GTDB): domain Bacteria; phylum Nitrospirota; class Thermodesulfovibrionia; order Thermodesulfovibrionales; family JdFR-86; genus JAUXOF01. The sequence goes on along the minus strand of JAUXOF010000057.1, from coordinate 35,519 downwards.
TGGACGGGATATCCTCTTTCTGTCCCTTGCCAAGGGGGTTCCGGTCATTGAGCTTCAGTATGGTTAGAACGCGCCCCTTCAAATCTTCCCAGTCGAATTTAAGCTCGGCCTCGTAATCCGCCTCCACTTTATCGAGTTCCGGCCACTGGATGGGACGCTGAGTTTCCTTCTGAGCGGATTTTTGCACCGGCAGAAGCAGGGGGAACTTCATGCCCCTGATTTCGGCGCTTGCGCTTCCGAGGGTGATATTCGTCTGCGCCGGGGGAGCGGAGCCCATCATGTCCGCCTGCGCGTTTAAGAAGCGGGCCTGTGCCTGCGCGACGAGGTCTCTGAGGTTCGGGGTCTCAAAGATAATGCCCCAGTCACCGGGCTTGTCCAGCGATGTCGTGACCCTGCTCCACTTCCGCCCCCTGAGCTTGAGGAAACTCGAAAAGAGACGGATAAACTCAGGAAACATCATCAACTGGCGAATCTTTGCGTCCTGAAGTGCGCTCTCGACCTCCAAGGTGGCCATGCGCTCGGTTGTAGACCAGTAGATGCCGAGCATCCACGCTGGCAGGTTTGTCTTGGAAACTATCTGCTCAAGCACGTGCCGGAGAGGAATGTCGTAAGACATCACCTGCCCGTCGTGACCGATAATCTTAATTGCCACATCCCCGTCGAGGCTCCCTGCGGTAACCATGTCCGCGCTTCCACCGGCGCGCTTGGTCGCAACGACGGCTGTCAGGTCTATTTTTGTTGCGTCAATGAGAGCTTTAAGGGCATCCGGAGAGCCTGCCTTCGTTTTGATGTGCATATGAAAAGAGGGGTCGCCGAAACGCTCGCCGACATTTTTCATGGAATTCTGAAGCGTGACGAGGATTTGAGAGACGAACTCCATCGAGCGCATCATGGAAACGCCATAAGGGTCGGAGTTTTCATTATTTATAGAAAAGTAAAGTTTATTTTCTGGATTGAGCTTGACCTCATCTATCCCGCCGATACTCAAGGTCTGGCCGTATTGGGCGGTCAGAATCTGCTCGATGACCTTGCTGGGCATGGAATAGGAACTCTGAAAACTGGAAGGATAGCGATACCACGGCTCGGCCTTGCCGTCTTTGTTTCTGCGAAAGACGATATTTTTTGAGTCTGCCACCCTGAGGCATTCGATGTCCTTCAGGTCTTTCGTTGCCACGAACTCGGCCATGCAGAACCCTTGCTCAAACGTCTCATTCGATGCATTCTCCAAAAAAGCATGGATGCCCTTCTGCGTGTCGTTCACAGGCACATCGAGGCAGAAGTCTTCAAGTTCCCGAACTATGGGGGCGTTGTCGCCGATGATTTTTATAGTCCCGTTTAAAGAAATTAAACGCCTGATTGCCGCATCTATTATCGGGATGCCCTCACGAAGCTTTTCGTAAAAGTCCCCTGAGACTTTTCGCCGGACGTAATCCTGAAAGACCGAGGTCATGGGGCCCTGCGGGTTAATAGCGGTTATCTGTGCTCCCGATGAGACCTCCGCCGCCGCCTTCTTGATTTCAAATCCTAATATCTTCATCTGATATTACTCCCTGATGCAAAGTAGTCCGCTGCGCCCTCGCCGGGCAGGATGACCCGGAGGGTGAGAACGCGGTCGGCGTCTATCACATGGTCGTCGTCCTTCCGGTAGATGCGGTGCTTCTCTCCCTCGCGGTATGTGTGGTTCGGGTAAAAAAGAATGAGGTCCGGGTCATAGGGATACTCAAGCTCCTGCCTCTGCATCTTCTTCGTCATTAATTCCGTGGCAAGCTCCTTGGCGGTGAGCTTGACCGGCTTCTTCGTGTGCCGGTCCATGATGACCTCGCCTTCCTCGTCCACAGCGTCGTAAGTCGCGCCGAACTGGTAGCCGGTGAGACGGTCCTCGTATTTTTTCGCGGAGTACCTCTCCTGATTCTGGAGGACATGCACAACCGCGCTTCCGGCGTTACCGAAGTCAATGCCCCAGCCGAGGGTCATTGACCCGCCGTCATAAATATCGTCAAACGCGTCTATGGCCTCGGCCTGCTGGTCGTATGAGACGCCCTTCAGTTGAAGCCGCGCAATCAGCCTGTGCGTCCTGCCCATGACAAGCTTGATATAAATTTCTGTCGGGTCTTGCGAGAAGCCTAAGTCCGCGCCGGCGAACTTGAGGCCGGGCAGATTAGAGAAGAAGGACTTTACCTCAGAGCGGATGTCGAAGTCCGCCCTTCGGATGCGCCGGTCGCAGAGGATTTGCTCCTGAGGCCTCGCGTCTCCCTCGGTAGTCTCCGGCAGGGCATAGCGCGTGCCGAAAAGCGAGACCTCGCCCTGAGAGTCGTCAACGAGGATTTTCAGACGACGATATTCCGGGATGTCTTTCAGAAGTCGCGCGAACTGGTACCACGGGAAGACCGAGTTTTCAGGGTCGCCCCAGTTACCGAGGACATTCTGCTGGTACCCGGGCGAGTCCTCTCCGCCGTATTGTTCGACATAGAACCGACGACGCTCCGGAGTCCAGAACGGAACGGGCATTAGCGTTTTGGACCAGTGGAATTTTTTAAATGATAACTCTTTGCCGGTCAAGAGGTCGTTTTCCTCTTCCTTAAGCTTTCCCTCCGCCTTTTGGCAGAGGCGATAAAAAACACAAGAGCGATCCCCGTCTGGGGTCGAATATAGTTTGTGCTCGGCACCCGGCTTCGTCGCGCGCCAGAATTCTTTGAAGATGGCGGGGTTCTTCGCCTTGGTCGCCTCGTCCATAATCGCAAAGGTCTTGACGTGGACGGCTCTCAAGGCCTCGCCGTCGAAGCCGGCGGGACGGAAGTCTATCGTGAACCCATTAGAAAACTTCATGTGGTTGTGCGGATATTTTCTGTGAAGGATAAGCGAACCTTTAAAAAGAGGATTAGAGAGCTGTTCGGTGAGCGCATCTATTATTTCCATGAGGTGCGTGAGCATCGGGGCCGTTATAAGCCCGCTTCCGCGCTCGGTAGTGAATGCCTTCCAGAGCGAATACGCTATGATTTCCCGCGTCTTTCCGACCTCGGCCCCGCATTCGTGAATAGTGTTGCCGCGTTGCCGGACGGATTCAGTCTGATAATCCCAGAACTCCCACGGTGTTTTAGGGTCGTCCGGGTCGCGCAAAAACGCCCGGCAAAAGAGAATAGGGTCATCGCAGAGGCAGGCAAGCTGAAAGACATCAAGGCTCGTATATCCGGGTGGGAACTCGCCACGGGCTAACTGATGCCACGTCCAGTCATGACGTTCAAGCCATTGCTCGAATGCGAACTGCGGGATGAGGATGCCCTTCTTGAGGTCTTCTATGCGCTCAATCGGCTCAATCGCCTGCACTTTTGCCTCTCATTTTACCGGCCGCGGCAATGATTTTTGCAAAGGTCTCACCGGCCTCCTCGACTTCGCCGGACTTAGCGAGCGCCTTAGGCGTGATATGCAGGTCGTGAAGCGTGATGCCGAGGTCGTGCAGGAGCTTACTTAGGCTGAAAAGGGAAGGGTGGGGTTTGATTTCGTAGCCGATGACCTTACCCTCGCTGTCAAACTTCTCGCTCTTCACAATGGTGTTGTCCGTGATGACGTCCTCGATGAGCATCTCAACAACCTGCATGGCTCCGGCCACCTTCATGGAAATGATTTCATTTATGTCGTCGTAACGTTCCGGATTCTTTTTTTCTGTGAGGGCCTTTTTGAGGGCCGCAAAGGTGGTGAGCATTTCGGTCTTATCGAGACAGGCACCGCCGGGCTTGGCCTCCCCGCTCTCTATCAACTCGCAGGGGTAGGATTTGCAGGTGGACTTGCAAGGACGAATGAAACGCTCTATAAAGCCTTTGGCATATTTGCCGTGTTTCCACGAGTTCTTGTTGCCCTTCATGGCCTCGGACTTCTTGTCGCTCTTCGCGGCCTTTTTTCTCTGGCCGAGCGCGGCGGCGGAGAGCGTATAGCGCGGGATGCGGAGGCGGGCGGGGATGCCAGTATCCCCGGCTTCGGCATCCCCTAAAGGCGCGGTCTTTTCATGAGGGGGGGATTTTATATCTTTGAGACGCTTTTCAAGCTCTACGAGGTATTCAAGGTCTCTGACAGGGATGTCTTTGCCGGAGTTGAGGCGGTTTACGATATTCTTTTTGGCGACGGAAAGAAGCCGCTCGGTTGCTATCTCGCCTGTCTTTTTCTCTTCATCCGCCAATATAAAAGCCCTCCGGCCTCATTAAGGCCTTTGGGCTTTTATATCAGACTTCTCGTGTCATTTCCTAAGAAACCTGCAACTATTTTCAGGCGGCTATAAATTAAAAGCCCCGCCTAGGCGGGGCTTGATATTCTCTTTTTCTTAGACTTAAAACAAATTAAAATAACTGAAAGCTTTCCAAACTAATATTAATGGCTCTGAAAGACTCAGCCCTGAGAGGCTCATCCCGATTAGAATCCCTCCAAATATTAAAATTAAGGGGTTTTTGACCCAATCTATAAATCCGACGATGGCTGTCGTTAAATTGTCTCTTTGTTCTCGATGACAACCTTCTGCTAAAACGCAGCATTTCCAGTGGTAAGCAGGGTCGGATTTCTTGCGGTATCGGTGTCGTTTGGACATTTCTTTCACCCCCTTTCGGGGCGATCACCATCATGTGTGCGTTTTCACCCACCATTGTGGTTTTTGCCTCAATCATTTTTCCCATATTTGTATGGCGCATAGTATAAGAGTCTTAAGATTTTTCCTTTCATAACTTTACCTGCAAGAAAAATACCAGTAAAAAAAAGGGGGGTAGGGTTTCCCACCGCCCCTTAAATCTATGCCGCTTCGAGGGCCTCCTTGGCGCCTTCGCCTTTGAAGACGGTTTTCCTCACCTTCTGGAGGCCGCGGATAATAAAGTCTATCCTCTCGACGGACACGCCGCCGAAGACGGCCTTCTCAAGATGCTTGAGCCTTTTCTCCCCGTCCACGGCCACGAGAAACCTCTCGACCGAGCGCAGGAGGGCGTCAAAGTCCGTTACAGACTTCGTTTCTTCCTCCGAGAGGTATTGTAGCTCGAAGATGTTTTCCTGCCTTTCAAGGGCTATGAGGCCGTCTAAATCAAAGAGCACACCGTTTAAGGCATACCGCGTGTCCGACTCAGCGGCGGCCACGACGACCCTTCTCAGCTTCTCGATGAGGCCCTCCACCCTGACCTCTGCCCCCGGCTCCTCAGGGAGCTTGGGAAATTCATCGGCATGAAGGGTGTGGATTTCGCAACGCTGATTGACCGAGACAAAGTCCTTTTCAAAAAAGACGTTTACCTCAAAGGGGATTTGCTCGCGGGCCTTCCGCTTTCAAACAGGCGGGGACTGCTTGAGCTTGCGGTCAGGGATTACCTTCCCGGATATCCCTTTATCGAGATTGCCCGGCAGGTGAGGGTCGGAAAAAGGAAGCTGTTTTACGAGTCCATTGAAGGGGAGAACGAGGGCATCGTGCTTAAAAAGCTCGACTCAAAGTATCTTGTCTCGGATAGCCGGTGTCCTCAAAACCCCTTTTGGCTCAAGGTCAAGAGAATCGAAAACCACATAAAAATTCAAGGAGGATAAGCTCCGAAAGGGCATCCTCTGAGACGTCCTTCACCGAGATGCTCATCTCCGTGGTGAAGTAATCCTCAAACCCCTTGCCCGCTATGCCCTTGAGGGTATCGGCATTCTCCATGCCGACCTTAGAGTAATTGCTTGACCATGAGACGCCGACCGAAAGGCCACCTGAGTCCGGCACCCTGACTGCCGAGACATACCCGCTTTTACACAGGGCCTCGCGCTGAGAGGCCACCTTCTCGATTAGCTCCGCAGCTCGGGCCTCATACATTGCCTCGATGCTGTCAAGCTCCGCCTTAAGCTCCCTGACCTTTGAGGCGAGCTTCTTAACATCCTCACCCACCATGAGCACCGGCGCTTTTGAGCCGGACTCCTTCTTCGCCGGAGCGGATGCCGTAGCAAGCACATCCGTTACCGAAAAGCCGTCGGCCTTGACCTTTTTCTTTGCGACTGCTACACTCATGACATTACCTCCTTCGTGGGGGTCTTAAAAAAGGGGCATCGTTCCTGTCCGGGACTGCCCCTTCTTATTGAGCGGGAAACCCGCTCCTTCGTACTCGTCCTCCATATCCGGCATGAAAGCCAAACCTTCCATCGCTCTCACCTCCTTTCTGTTAAGAAATCAATAACTTTTGATACTTTTATCCTACCAGATTACCTACCTAAGGCAAGGGCGATACACGGTGCGGAGGCTTGATACGCAAGGGTTTACGAGGGGACGCTTGGAAAAACGGGAGAATGCTTAGGAATGCTTAAGCGAAGCCGTGAGGTGACCAGAATTCTGCTGGCGTAATGTTGAATCTCTTCAAAATATTCGTAATGACTGGTTTATAAATTTCGGTACCTTCGCCGTGGTGCTTAACTGGATATTGCGGGCCATGATATTTCCCATTTTTATCAAGGCCAGACTTTAAGATGAGGATTTTTTCACTGCCCTTACCGCGCGTCGGATTAGGATGTTCAATTACTCCAAAGGGGCGCAACCTCTCCATAAGCTCTTTATATTTCAGTGGACAAGGTTGTATCTTAGGCAAAGCAGAGCTCGACCCCCTTAAAGGGAGAGGTTTCTTTATTAAGCTTCTTAAGATTGCATGACCGCGAGGCATTAAAGAGTTTTGCCCAGTCCTCAGGTGGCGCGGGCGTGAAAATGTTTTCCATATTGCCGTGCTCATGAGCAAATACAAGCTGAGCGCGAATAAGGTCGATAATATCCTTCTCGACTTTGCCCTGAGCGGGGTCTGAAGCGATAATATCCATCTCCAAACAATGCGCTACCCAAACGCCGTCCTCTTCATAAATCAAGACGTGCAGAGTAAAGGTCGGTTTACGCCCTATAAATCTTTTGAGGGCAAGCTTCATCTCAGCCTCCTATCTTATTTTGGGGGGAATGATACTTAATTCCATAAATGGAATTACCCACGCATGTATCATCATGCTTAGATTATCTTCTATAGAGCAAAAATAGCAAGGGGCAGTCAAGCGAAATCAAGCAAAAGTTAACAAAAAAGTCGACAAATATTTTTATGGGCTTATAAGAATAATTTATAAAATAACAAAGAAAATATCGTGCCAGAAAGCAACGCAAAACTGGCATGATTTACACGCCTCATGGCGGGGGCTAAGAGCGAAAAATGAAACTATATAAATTAAGAGGTTACGGGGCGAAGCAAAGGGGGCAGTAGTTTTATATCCGAAAAGATATTTACCCCCTTTACGCTGAAATACGCCCCACTCTAAGTGATTGATTTTATTGGTTTTGCCCCTCCGAGGGTGGCATGGTTTTGATATTAACTACCAAATATTACACCTGGCCATTCTTCAGTAATTTTTTTAAAAGTGTTTCTAATAAGGTCTTCTACCTCTTTTCTCTCCTTTGGTGGGTTCAAACCTTCCACTTTCTCTAAGATAGCACTCATCATTGGCGCTAAGTCTTCCTTCTTCATAAGCGTCAGCCTCCTTCGTTAATAAGATTGGCTCTATTATATTCTTCCATCTTCTCCCTTGCAAGCTCCACGAGCTTCATCATGGCCGTGGGGTTGTTCACGATGCCGAACTGCTCCTTGACGTCCGCAAGCAGGGCGAAGACCTCATTGAAGTGCTTCCGGCTCAGGATATAATTTTCGTCCCCGGAAAAGATGTTGTCCGCATCCTCCATGACCCGCTTAAGCTCCCCGGCCTCCTCTGGAAGGAAAAGAAGCATCACCTGCCGGAAGTCCAGCCGGGCCTCGGCAATGGAGTCAAACTCCATCTTCTCAAGCTCTTTTAAAAGCTCGGAGTCCAGCCCGGCATAGAGCTTGAGGTCTATGTCCTCTATCTCGTCCCAAAGGTCTTTAAGGACAACCGGGTCGTCCTTGCCCTCGATGGCGTTATGAGAAAGCTGGATTGCCACCTGTTCCTCGCGGCTCAGGGGCCGGTCTAAAACCAGGGCAAGGATGCTCTCCACCCCGGCATGCACCGCCGCCTGAACCCTGTGATTTCCCGACAGGGCCAAAAGTGAGCCGTCCTCACGCTTCCAGAGCAGGGGCAGGGAAGTGAGGCCGCCGTCACGCCGGACGTTCTCCACGAGGCTTTTGAACATATCGGCGGACATGTACCGGGCGTTTTTGTCCAAGAGCTTGACCTCCTTAGGGTCCACAAGGGCGAGACCGTAAGGCAAGCCCTTCATAACAGCGTTTAACTCGTCTATTTTTTCCCGTATTTTTTCGTCCATAGCGCAACTACCTCCTTTAGAGATGTGTTTTCGAACTCGGCCCTGTAATTGAGGAACTGCCCGGCGGCGCCTGTGCCGCGTTTTACAAGCTCGAACAGGCCGCGGTATTTCATCGAGACCGGCTTGTCCGTGAACGCGGTCGTGAGGATGCTCCGGTATCTCCGCACCGTCCGGGCCTCAAGCTCCTCCCTGACCTCCCGGCACTTGAGGGCCATCAAAAGGAGCTTGGCAAGCCTCCTGTGCCTTGCTGACGGCACAACGAAGTCCGAAAGCAGGTAAATTTCGTCGGCCTTGCCTCCCCTTTGGGAATAGGATTGAAAAATGAGGAAGCCGAAAAGGCGCGGAGATGGATTCCCGCCTTCGCGGGAATGACAGGCGGGCGGAGGCGTTGCAAAAACCATGTAGCAGGGGCCGCCGCTTCCCGGTTCTATCTTTTTGCTGAGATACATATTCCTGTAATGGTTTATTGTGGGCAGGTCGGCCTCGATAACTTTTATTTCCGCTTCCGGGGATATCCCATCCTCAGGCATGAGAAGCCGGTATTTCGGGACCCGCTCGTTTATCCTCCTCTTGAACACTCCCGCCTTCATGCCGAGGTTTGAGTAAATAAAAACCGTCCTATGGCCGAACAAATCCACACGGGCCGCGCAGGGCAAGTCCCGCTCCCTGTCGTCGTAGAGGATGTATTCCCCTGCGGTCATCCGGCGCACGGTCTCCTCCCTGCGCTCCTCGGTGAGCATCTCATAGGCAGGGGTGTCCCACTTTACGGATTCCTCAAGGCGTTTAAAAAGCTTCTCATACCCTCCGACATAGGTCGGCAGAAAGCCGATGGACACGCCGTCCCGTGGGTAATAGTCGTGGACATCGAGCATCGTGTAATCGGCAATGCGGATTGAGGCAAGGGCCTTGTTCACTTTGGCGAGGGTCTTTTCAAAGAGGCCGTCCCAGGCGGAAAGGTAATGGTTCCACATCCTCACGGCGTAAGCGTTTTTGCGCTTTTCGTATTTCAACATCTCAAGGACAATGAGCACCGAGGCAACGGACTCCGCAGGGCCGCGGCGGGCGTAATCCATGACAAAGCGGAGGTCTTCGTTTACGACATCAAAAGGCAATGTGCGGCCCATGACAGCGTGGCCGATGACGGACGAATACAGGGAGACGTCGTTTGAAAAAAGCTCGGCGGATTTGAGGCGGCGGGAAAGCAGCTGCTCTACAGTGAAGTTGCCTGAGCAGCCTATGAAGATTTTCCGGCCCTCAAGGAGCGGGGCTCGGGTGTGGAAATACTTCCTGAGACGGTCGTTGATTGCGCCGATGAAAGCCATGCCAGAAATGACCTTTCCGGCCTGCCATTGCTATAATCCCCTTACCGTGACTGAAGCGGTCGGGGGCGCAGAGGCAAACCCTTGGGCCATGTTTCTGGCATGGTTCGGTTAACCCCGTTGGTAGCGGGGCACCTGCGCCCTCAAAAATATGAGGGCGTTGCTTTAACTACTTCTTTTTCTTGTCGTCTTCGTCCGGGGGCGGCTCGGGCGGCGGTTGCCACTGTCCGATGCCGTCGCCTCGGACGACAGAAGTCCGCCAAGCCAGACCGCACGCGCATTGCTCCGGCGTGAAAATACCTGAGTCGCTTGAACCGTCAACGAAGACCTGAAGGTTCACGCAATTCTCGTCGTGCTCCTTCACGATTACTGCCGGACGTGTTTCTGTCTCGGAAATACGATAATCTACCTGCGACATTTCATCACCTCCTTTCCTTTAAGATTCTTCTGACTGAGGCTTCGGAGATGCCGAACCGAATGGCAAGCTCACGGTGGTTATCGCCACGGAAAAGGCGGCGAACTTCGGCACGGACGGTCTCGCGCTCCAGATGGCGGACGGAGGGGATGTAGACGGTGAGGCCGCCCAATTCCTCCGCTATGAGCCGGACAAGCCGCTCACCCGTCTCAGAGCCATACTCCCCGATAAGCCGTGTGAAAAGGCTCTTGACGAACACCTGATTGTCAGACCGTCTGCCCATCGCCGCCACCTCCGTCGTCATCATTATTTTCAGCCTCCTTGTTCCAAGTTTTTATAAAATCAATCCAGTACTCGTGAAGGGAATTGTATTGCTTGTGGACGCGCTCGCGGACGGGAAAATACGGCTCGGCGGAGCTTAAAGAACTCCAGCCCATGCGCTCGCAAATCGCAGGGGTATCGTAGCCCCGGATGTGCCTGAGGTCCGAGGCGTGGGTCGCACGGAGCATGTGCAGTTTAATTGTGGATTTCCTGAGGCCGGCCTTCTTGGCAAGCCCCTTCAGGAGACCGTCAAGCGCGGCATGAGTGAGGCGGTTCCCTTTCGGGCGGCTGTGGTTGTATGACACGAGAAAAGGGTCGCTTCCCTTGGCACCGTGACCGAGGCGGACGAGATAGTATTGCCTCAGAAGCCGGGCAGGGGCCTTCCAGAGGTAGACCGTGCGCGAGGCGTGGTGTTTCGTCTCCGTGATGAGGACGTCTAAGTTTTTGCCGTCGTCCACGAGGTCATTTAAGCAGAGGGAGCTAATCTCGGATGCCCTGAAGCCCATCATGGCCCCCATGACGAGGATGCAGGCGTCCCTGAGGCCCTTCTCGCAGGTGATGTCGCACTGCCGGAACATTGAGAGGATATCCTCACGCGTGAACTTCTGGACGAACTTCCGGGTGAGACGGGGGCGGGGGATGTCCGCGGTCGGGTCGCGCTCTATGACGCCTGCATAGACAAGATAGCGAAAGAAGCTCTGGAGGGCAATGAGTTTTGTTAGGCGCGTGGGGCTTGAGTTGCCCCTGTAGAAACACCATTCAAAATATTTCTCCACGGTTTGCCGGGCGACGGAGCCGGGCTCGGCGGGCAGGGCGTTACCGGCAAGCCATCCGGCGAACTCACGGACTTTGGCGGAGTAGGCCGAGACTGAAGCCTCGGACAGTGCCTTCAGCACCCGAAGATGGCGCTCGAATGCGGGAAGGTGGGTCAACATGAGGACGACCTCGATATATGCTGGATTAGAACGCGCGCCATTGCCGGGGGGAGAGCGTTGGCCACCATTTGCCATTTTTGCGCCACGGTGCCGAGGAAAATATACTCATCGGGAAACCCTTGAGCCCTGTATGCCTCCTTGAAAGAAATATGCCGTAAAGCGCCTTTGTCATATATGAAAACCGCATTGCTCTTTGAACCACTCCCATTACAGAAGACACCAAGTATCGTCGGCATAACATCCTCGTCATCTATAAGCTGCATTGAAAATCCATACCCTTTTTCGGCGTATCTGCGAGACCGATTGAATTTTCCCTTCAGAATGTTTGAGGAGACCGGCTTCATGCCGTCACCATTCCTTATGTGTTTGAACTTTTCCCACGGGGCCTTTTGGTCAAAAAGCCCGTGAGCCGATGTGTGCGTTGGTTCTGGAAATTCTAACAGGGTGTCTTTGCTTGCAATGCCTATCAGCCTGCGGCGGGTCGTCGGGATGCCGTAATCGGCGAAATTGAGAATTTGCCAGTTGATTTTATATGCGGACAACTCTGAATTGAGAATTTGAAAGCCTTGGCTTTTTCGATACTCGGTCACATTTTCGAAAATAATCCACGCAGGATTTACTTTTCTGACCGCTGACGCGACGGCGACCGAGATGTCGCGCTCGTCGTTTTCCTTCATGCGCTTGCCGAGTCGCGTGAACGGCTGGCAAGGGATGCCGCAGACAACAACATCTACATAACACGGCGGAGAGAAACCCCTGATATCTGCCTGAAAAGGGATGCCCGGAAAATTGGCCCACGCGGTTTTGAAGGCGGCAAAATTAAGGTCGAACGCCCAAAGAGGTTTCGCGCCGGCGAGGGACGCGCCGAGGACATCACCCCCGGCGCCGCAACACATATGCCCTGTGGTCAGCACTCCCCCCGGCCCCCCCACTTTTCGAAAAGCCTCAGACTGCCAAAAGAACCCTTAAAAGCTTCAAAAACGCCTTGGAATATAGACCAAATTATAGATGGTGATAGGGGAACAAACCGCTCAAAACCTCCCATATTTTTCAAGGGGGGGGTTCCCTGACCAGTCCTCAGACACCCTAAAACCCTGTCCGTCTCAATCCTTACCGCACTATTCATAAACCCTATCCCTTCTAACCCCTTGATTCCTTTAGAACCTAAAGACCCCTTACCGCACTTTCTATAACAACCTGCGGTAAGAAACTTACTAACATTCCGCTTTTTTCCGTCCGCTCCAAGCCACATGAAAGAAAAGACCCGATAGAGACTTGCCACAGCCTTTACACAAACCCTTGCTCTTAATCCTTCCTTCAACCTTTCTTCTTTCCTAACTAAAGCTAAAGACAAGTCTTTTTTTTCACGGTCAACAGGCCGTAATCCCGCCTTCCCCGATTTCAGGAGGGTAAAAAGGCCTGCCCCTAAGTGCCAAGTGCCCCTAACCCCTGCTTTCCCTTTTAAAAACGAGGGCTTGACCTTAGGGGCACTACAAATCACACCCACTTCAAGTGCCCCTATAGTGCCCCATAGTGCCCCCACAGTGCCCCCCATAGTGCCCCTAACTAAATACATAAATTAACCTTTAAAATTATATAGTTATATCTTTTAGGGGCACTTGGGCACTTCATTGTAGAATTTACGGTCATCCTAAATCGGTCTCCTAAAAACAAAAAAAGAGCATAACTTACTGATATAATTACAGAATATGCCGTTTTTAGGGCCTTTTTTACCGCACACTTCATCGTCCCGCCCTCATCTTCTTTGAGAGCCGCCAGTACCGGTGTCCCCCTACTTTTTTATAGAATGCCTGGCCGTCTTTTCTATTGATAAAGCTCCAGCCTCCCTTTTCAAGGACATCCCTGTCGTTCGACATCCTCGCGCCCAAGGCGTTAGGGTTTTCATATGGGTTCCGTGTGTGCTGGGCCGCGCAGTAGCGGTTCAGGAGGGTGTGCAGCTCGGCGGCCGTCGCTATGAACTCAAACCTCTGGATGCTCTCGCTGAACTCGTCCTCGTCCTCGCTTACCTCGTCCTTCGGCTCAGAGAGGAAGAACCTCTCCATGTACTCGGGGTCGTCGTAGACCTTAACCCTTACCTCCTCTTTCATCTCAGGGTGCGGGCTGAACTCAGGGTGGTCCTGATACTCAAGCGCCTTCTCCCTCGGGATGCCCCTGATTTTCACGCACACCTCTCTGGCCAGCCCGTCAAGCAGGGTAAGGAGCGTGTTCGAGCTTAAGGCCGTTTGCCGGGCATGCTCTTCCTGATACCGTATCCAGTGCTCAAGGATTTCCTCGGCCTGTTTCTTAACGGGCACGGCCCCGCCCTTGGCGTGAAACGGCAGGTGCTTGAGCAGCCCCTCTAAGATTAGGAGCATCGTGCAGATATGCTCGTTGTTCCTTTCCTTGTTATGTCCCGGAAAACGGGTCGAGAGGAACTTAGACCAGTCGGCCCTTTCGGCCAGCCGCGGCAGGGTGTCCTTTGCGAGCATCCCGAAAATCGCCGAGAGCATGGCGTTTCGCTTTTTCAGAATCGCCCTCATCGTCTCGTCATGCATGTAGCCGGTCTGCTTGTATTGAGTTTCCAAAATGAGAGGGAATGTCCTGTTGATTAGTTCCGGCAGCCGGCCCGGGAACTCCTCGATAGAGGTGATGACCCCCATCGTATTAAGCTTCTGATAGAGAACGTCAGTGTCAGAGCCGCTTTTTGCCTTCGGTTTGTGGGCGCTGTTGGCCACGAACAGAAGGAAATCCACCGTGCCCTGTGTGAGGTTTCTGTTTTCTAAGTTGTCGAGGAATAGGACCGGGTTGCTCACGGCCACTCTCGTCTCAGCCGCGCCCGTGCCTTTCCCGATGAAGCTCTCGCCGTAAAGCAACTGTGAGATGCGCTCGGCCACCTTCGACTTTCCCGTGCTCGAGGACCCGATGATTTGTAGCAGCCCCCGGTCGGTTTGATAGTTCATGAGGAACGTGGAGATTGTCCAGCACAATAGGAAGTACCTTTGCGGCCCTTCGCATGGCGAGGTGTCCATGAGGAGCGATTTCATAGCGCGAAAGCCTTCGGCTTCGCCTTCGCCTTGCTGGTTTAAATACTCGAACGAGCGGATTTGAGGCGAGGAGCTTAAAAGCACGGCGTGTTCGTTCGTGCCGTTGTCAATCATCTGCGGCGGCTCGTCGGGCGCGATGCGAAGGATTTTATTATGGCCGGAATTAAGATTTATATAGATGATGTCCTTCTCGCGGTCGGTGTATAGCCAGCTCATCAGGTCCACCGGCTCGCCGTGCAGATTGCAAAGGTGCTCAAGGTAGTACCAGACGGTGGAGCCGGGCTTCTCAATGGCGTTTAGCGGCGGTGTGAGCCTGAGCATCAGGGTGTTGAAGTCTAAGTTATTCCCGATTTGGACGTTTTTTCTTTGGTAGAAAAGCCAGCACTTCTTGTCCGGCGTTTTAAAGAACTTTGCGCTCGCCCCGTTTGTGAACCAGCCGTAAATGTGTTTTGCGAGGCTGTAAGGCTCTGCTTTTTTTAGCCCGCCTTCGTCTCTGTAGATTTCAAGCAAGTTTCCATAAAGGTCAACAGCGCTTGATATAAGCTCCTCAACGGCCTTTACGCTCACTCCTATAGCCTTGGCCGCAAGGTCAGTGTAAACCTCTTGGTCGGCGGTGGACGTGACCGCCTGTATCGCCACGTGCAGTTTCCGGGCCTTAAACGCCGAGAGCCGGTCTTTCGTCTCCGGTATGGCCTTAAGCTCCTCTATCTCCCATTCAAGCGGCGTCAGGGCCTCTCCTTTAAGCTCCTTCAGCTTCTGGCGCACGGCCTGAGGCGTCATGCCGCCCCTCAGGAGTCCCTGAATGAACTCGTCAGGGTCCTTTGCCTCTCCCGGATGCGTGATGACCTTCGCCGTGACGTTGCTTTCGCCAAGATGCCGAAGAATAAAACGGATGTGGTGCGGCCCTCCGTCCCCGTTAAGATGCTCAGGGTCAAAGGGCTTTTTCTGCTTGTCCCTGTCGAACCACAAATAAACCGTCTGGCCAGAGCAGAAGTTTTTTATGAGCGTGGGCTGCTCGGCTCCCGGAGCCCCCGCTGTGCCCACGACGTTCTCATGCCCGACGTCAAAGAGGCTTGCCACGTCGTTTTCCCCCTCCACGACGAACAGCTCCTGATACTTGCCGAGAGCCTTATAATTGAGGAACCATTTCTTTTTCTGACCTTTTAGCTGAGTATTTTTCATCTCCTTTATCGGGTCTTTGGCCGTGAAAGAAATTACCGTGCCGGCATGGTCGAGCACAGGGAAAACAGCCACGTCTTTTTTCCAGAAATAATCATTGCCTTTTTCATTGGCAAGGCCGTACTTGAGGACGTCCGCGGCTTCGATGCCCTGCTCCTTGAAATGAGCGAGAAGTCCCCCGTCCGCCCATCCCGCCCGGAGCTTCTTGAGGGTGTCAAGGGAGTGACCGCGCTGTTTGATGAACCATTCCCTACCGATGTCGCTGGCGAGCATTCGCTCATGGTAGTAGACCGAGGCGAGGCGGTAAATCCGCTCCTGAAGGCTCTCCTGCCTTTCGGGCATGTCCTTGCGAGGCGCCAGCTCAATCCCCGCCACCTCCGCGCAGACCTTCAGGGCCTCGGCCTTGTCCACCTTGCGGTATGTCTCGATGAATGTGAAGGCGTCGCCGTGGGCGTCGCAGGAGAAGCACTTATAGCCCTGCTCATGAATAGAAAAACAGTCCTTGTGGCCGCAGAACGGGCAGGCCTCGAGGTGCGGCCCCTTCATCTTAAGCCCGGTCTCACGCTCGATGATGAGCCTCAGCTCCGGCAACGCCTCTTTCACCCTCTCGAAATCGTTAGTCAATCATCTCCTTATAAGTTTCTCGGCTGTCAGGGCCAAAAGCTTCTCCGCCGCCGTTGAGCATCGGCTATTACAGCCATTACCGATACCGCAAGGGAGATTGTCGCAACCGAGGCAGCATTTCCGCTTGCAGACATCCTCCATCCCCCATAAATGCGAGCATGTGCCCTCTTTATTTTTCGGCAGACACAAATCGGCCTCACCGGAAGCCCGTATTGACGTTTTCTCGCCCTGTCCCATACCTACCTATCCCCCGAAAGACGCCTTAAAACGTCTTCTGTCAACTCGACTTCTTTAAGCGAAACAGAATCGACAATAAATATTCGTTCGCCCTCCGTATGCACTGAGATAATCCATGGCTTGTAGTCTTATTCGCTAAAGTGTGCCAAATCTCGCCCTGCACCTTGCCAAGCGGAGGCTTAGGATGTGTGCGTTCTTCATGCTTCCCCCTCTTCGTGAACACCCAGTAATCTCTCAACGTGCCGACGTGTGAGGTCTCCCAAAATAATTCTCTTTTTATTTTTCATATAAAACTCAAGCGAATCGTCTTTTCCGTGGATAGCCATTCCCGCACCCCTCCAATCGGCAATCATTTCCTTGATATATTTATGGTGCATTTCGAGAGTTGCTCCACCGTCTACGTTTTGCCCAGTCCAATACTCCCAATGGTGGGGATTGCGTTCTTGATGAAAACCCCAAGCACGGTTAAAATCATTCTTGGTTTTTACTGCTACAATCTTGAAGCCATAAAAATACCGAGCATAAGGGAAAAATTCACTCGGTAGAAACTTGCTTAAATCATGAGTAATACCTTGCCAGAAAAGACCGACCTTCCAGCACTCGATAAGCACCCAGAGCTTGTGCCGCACAACATAGACGAAATACTTTAGATAAGTCCTCATTCCTTCACCCCCATAGGCCGGGGGATGTGTTTGGAGGCAATCGCCTCTATCTCCTCCTTAAGCCTCCCCACGTTGCCGTAAGGCAGGTTGATGATATAGTCCGCCTCGATGCTGTCAACCTCGGCCTCCGTGGGGTGCGCCTTCTGCTCATCGGTGAGCATGTGGTCAACCGGAGCGTCCGGGCATATGATTTTGACAAGGATGGCATCGTAATCTGTTTTCAAAACCTGTGCCTCGTCCTTGAGCCTCAAATCGTCTATCACCCAATTGACGTTAAATGGAAGTCTCCTCTTTTTTAGGCGTTCATTATAAAAAGGAAGTCTCTCAAGCCAAAAACTCCGCTTTAATTCTCGCACGAACATTCCGAGACCCTGCATAATCGTCCGCACATGGGGAGGCTTAGTCTCGTAGACCTCCTCGTGTGTGCATCCGAAAAACTGTATGGCCGCCTCCTTTATGGGCATGGCTATTGAGACCCGCCTGAACCCGAACTTTTCCTCAAGGTGCTTCGCCGCAGCGGTCTTCCCGCTGCCGGCCCTGCCTGCTAATCCGATTATGAGCATGATTCCTCCTTTAAACCTATCTGCTCTTTGAGTGCTTCGCTTGGCTCAAGCACGGAATAACCGCAACCGAAAACGCAGTCCTTCCACACGCCGCACCAAAGCTGTTCGGGGGTTTGCCGTTTCTGTGAACGCTCTTCCAATTGATGTCCATCGGGACTGCGAGAACAATTTACCTCTATTCTCAAGTTGCCTCCTTCGCACATTCATGGCATGTGAAAACCACGTCCGAGAGCCGGACGTGCCCTACCATTGTGTTCGTCCTGACAAGCGCCCCGCAACCGGGGCAGGTATATTCAAAGATAATTTCAAGCCCCAACATTCACCTCAATGACTTGGCTTCCCTCAAAGATTTCCTTGACCCGATGAATAACAGGGACGCCCTCGCGCCCGAGTTTCATAAGCTCCGTGACCTCCGCCTGCGTATAAACAACGATTCCATCCTCTGGAAGTGGGCTAAGAGGCGTGTTGAGCCTCAACCAAACATCCTTACCAAGAAGCTTCGAGTGGAGCTTCACGGCCACAGGGAGCTTTTCAGCCTCAAGCTCCGTGTATTTTTCCACCGCCCAAAGTATGGCGTCACGCTTGACCTTCACCGCCGTCTTGAACTCCTCCATGCCCTCCGGCGTGGAGTCCCCAAAGAGGGCATCGAGCTTTTCCGAGGCTGAGAGGTATTTCTTGTGGGCCTCCGGGTGCTTAGGCCCCACGGCCTCCCAAAGCTCTTCAAGCCCGACAGGGCAGGCATCGAGGGCGGGCTGGAGCATCGTGTCAAGATATTCCTTATGCCATGAATAAGCCATTCAACCTACCTCCTGTATCGAGAGGATATATTCTTCTTTAATGGCGTAAAGGCTGTCCGCCTGCAGGATTAAGACCCCGCATGTTACCCGCCAGACAAAGCCATCTCTCGTCAGGAAGCACCCCGGCCACCGCCATGTAATTGATACTTTCTTACCGATATATTTGCCCACTGTGTCTCCTTAAAACGGGTCTGTGACCGCTTCCTCAGCCGTCTCGGTTAAAATTTTAAGCTCCTTGAGGTACGGCTTAATCGGGCTTCGGGTGTCGCCGAAATAATCCTCTCTGTCCTTGGGCCTGATGACGCCCTTGACCTCCACAATCTGACCGGCCTCGATGCCGTCAAGCTCCTCAGCCGTCGCCGTATAAACAACGAAGTCTTCAATAGTGTCCGCGTGGCCGTTCTGCCCCTCCCGCACAAGATGCAATAAGAGCTTCCCCTCACCGCGCGGGGACTCCGTGCCGGTTACTTCCCCCTTCAAAATGAACGTCGCCCGAAACTCCTTCGCCTCGGATGCGGCCCATTCAAAGAAAGTATAGTTGCTGAGCCTCATGCCTTCCTCGCCGTCATACTGCGAAAAGAACCCCCTGAAGCGGAACGCCGAGCCGGGGTGCTTTTTATGGAAGTCCATAAATGCGTCTATCTTTCCCTGTCCCCAGAGCCGTCCGTAGGTTTTGATGTTTCCGTGCAGGTCGTTCGGGCATTCCACCTGTATCTGGATGTAGGGCGTGCCTTTGCCCTCGGACTTCTTCAGTTCAACAGAAGCAACCCGCCCCCAGACATTGCCAAGATTGAAATGCTTCATCAGTTCACCCCCTGAGGTTCGGTTATAAAAATGAGTTCAAAGCGCCCGGACAAGGATTTATAGATTTTCACCGAGACTATGTAGCTGTAAGCGATAAAGCTTCGGCTCATAGATTCGCCTCCAACCGGGCGAGGTCGTCCTTGAGCAGGAAGGCAAGTAGCCCCCCCGGGTCTTTGGGCGCAAAGGACGTGAGGGTCTTAAAGGTTTTCGGGTATGCGCTCAGGTCAAGCGTCAAGTGGCCATCTCCGCTCTGTATCCTGCCGAAATCCGGTGGGAGGATAATCTCCTTCAGGAGCCTCTTCCTTGTTCTGCTTATATCGTCCTTTTCAGGCTTGCTCTTTTTCTTTCTGCCTACGTGGAGCCCCATCGACTCCTTGAAATGCCTCGTGCACATCCCCTTTTTGACAACATACTTTTCGCACCCGTCAATCTTGCACTTTGCCATAGTGTCCTCCTTTTCCTTTGTCATTCCGGCTTGACCGGAATCTCTCTTGGCTATTTCCGCCTTTAGGGAATGTTCTTTTTTTCTCGCTAAATAGCGCTTTTGCGCCTCCCGCCTTCGCTCGGCGTCAGGGGCCTCGCCTGAATGTTCTTTTTTTCTATGAGCCGAAAGCCATGATTCATCGCTAAATTTCTTCCCGCATTCCGGGCAGACTGAATATTTGGACTTCGGCCCCGGCATCTTCTTGACCTTCTCGGTCGGCGTCGGCCCTGCGCCCTTGAGCCGGAATCTGCAAGTAGCGCAAACACCTGCAGGGTCATGCGTCTTATTTCCGCAGGCACACTGCTTAAGCTCTGCCATCAAGCCTCCACCTCTCCACCGGGCTTTTGCAGTGAGATAATCTGGAAAACGGGATACGGAAAGCATTTAGGGTCGAAGTCAAGGGCCGTAAAAATTAAGTAATCGGTTTTAACCTTTTTCACGGCTTCAACTTGTGTGTTAGTCCAGAGATTGTTGTCCAAAATAGTTACCGTGACTCCCTGGTGATATAATGCTCCGCTTAAAAGATGGCTAACTTCCGTCTTCCCTGTGTTATGAGAACCTTTGACCACAATGATTTTCATATCGCCCCCACCTTTACCATCTCCTCTTTGGTGGGCTGGAGGTAGATGCTTGTCGAGTTAAGGGACTTATGCCTTAACTGGCGGTTCGCAAGCAAGAGGGCCTTCCTCCTTTCCTCGTCCGTGAGCACCCGGACGTCCGCCATAATCCTCTGCGCTTTCGTGTGACGGAGGGCGTGGGGCGTGTAACGTGGAAGGCCGGCGAGGGCGCACCACTTGTCCATCAGGTCGTTAAATGCCCTCAGGCTGAGCCTGTGCCCCTTTCGGGAGACGAAAAGCGGGGCTTTGTCCTCAAGGCTCTCCCCTGCGTTCCTTTTAAGCCTCAGCAAGCCCCTGAGCACCTCCTGAAGGTCCTTAGGCAGGTAGACCTCCCCGATAGCCCCCTTCTCGGCGATGCGCTCGTCTACGGCGATTCTGTCCTTGCCGAGCACGTCTCCCACATTTAGGGCGAGGGCCTCGCCTCGCCTCAGCCCTGTTGCCCGGCACAGCCTGAGAAGGACGTAATCCCGCTCGGCCTGCTTGTCTTTGCGGTTTTTGAGGAAAGAGAATAGGATTTTTTCCTCCCGTTCGGTCAAATAATTAACGCCTGCCTTGCTCTCCGCCCTGAAAAGCTTCATGACTGCCTCCTTGGGGTCATTGACCCTGTCATTGCCTCTGGTTACGGCGGGGAAAGCCGAGGCTCAGCTTTTCGGGCTTAAGTCCCTATCCCCGCCGTGCGGCGTTATCGCCGTGATGCCGTCTCAGACGACCCGCTCACTTTAGAGGCAGAGCTTGCCTTGCTTCCGTCCTCTATAATCCGTCCCCATCCGCCAACGCCGGCGATGCGAAGCGGCTTCTTTGCTTTGAGCACTATGGGCTTGTGAGGAGCGTGACAGGAATAACATTCGTCAATCCCCTTCACGAAGCCCCTGAACTCGCCATAAAAATAAGCAGGAACAGCAAAAAGAACGGTTGAAAGGATTACAGCGATTGTGAACTTTGCCTTCATCTCCTCAGCCTCCTCCTTTCAAAATAGGAAGCAATCCATATCAGGGCAGCGCCACCAGCGACGGCGGTTATCCCCGCCGAGATGCCGGTTACAACCGCATGAAGCCAAAGCTCAGTTATCATGATTCCTTCCTCCTTTCCTCTCTCGCCCTCCGGTTATGCTCCTTGAGGGCCTGCCTGTTGCCGGATGATATTTGCCTCGCAAGCTCCTTGATGTACGCCTGCCGTTCCGCCTGAGCGGATACCGCCTGCAACTCGGCGACCTCTTTTTCGAGGGTCTCCACGCGGCGCTCAAGCGTGGCGACGCTCATTTATGCCCCCGTCTCGCCTTCACGAGCCTTCTGACGGCCTCCGCCTGCCTTGCAAGGTCGGTAAGCTCCTTCTCCATCCTCGCAAGCTCTTTGACGCCATAGGCCAAGTCGAGCATGGCATTGCCGTCCTCCCTGAGCACGTCCGAAAACTCCTTCGTAAGCTCGGCTATCTTGGCGTGGAGGTCTCCGTCCGAGGCCTCAGCCTCTATAAAGACGAGATGCCCGCCGATGCGGACAACCTGCCACTCTATGAGGATGTTGTTTTTGAGGACGGAACAGAGCTTGGGGATTAGGTGCGTGGGAGGGTTGTAATTCGGGTCTGTGAAATATCGCTGAATGGTCGTATAGCCCTTACCCATCCGCTCGGCGATTTCCTCGTATGTGAGGCCCGAAAGGCCCCGTGCGATTTCAAGGGCCTGAGCGAAAGGGATGTCCCCGAGGTCCGAGATTTCGACAGTCTTTTTCACTGTAGAAATTCCTTAAATGGCCCGTCTCTCCGGGCCGCCACACCACTTTCGCCATTACGGGCTAAATCCGCTCCCCTGCAGGTGTCGCGTAGGGAGGGATTACTGTTATGTGGGGCATCCGCACCGAGCTTCGCATATACGTGGAGCGATTCCCTCGGCTCATTCGCTCTGCACTCCTGTCGGATTTGTGCCCCTTGCGTGGGATTCTTTTTTCGCAACCTGATATTTCCGCCCGAAACAAACAAGCTTGAAAGGCCCTCGGGGCCTGTGGATAATTGAGGCATGGAAGCGAAAATTATAGACCTCGCGCCCCGGCCTTGCTTACTCGCGATAAGGGACCGGGGCGGAGTCTTTTCCCGTCCGCGACGAAAAGAGGTGACCCTAAAGACGCGGCGGGAAGCTTTTTGGCGCTTGGAGGTTGAATGTTGATTGCGAGTAAGCATAGAAAAGGTTAATCAAAAAGATTAATCTGTGTCAAGTAAAAAAAGCATTAAGAGTATTTTTCTTTCTAATTGCCTTATAAGGTTTATTAATATTTAAATGATTGCTCTTTTAGGGAAATAGGCAAAACGCTTCATTTGTTTTATTGTGATGCCATGACGAAAAAGGAGGTGAGTAACATCGTAGGCCAGAACCTTCAAAGACTTCTAAACGAACGGGGGATATCTCAGAATAAACTGGCCGTAATGCTTGGAATTCAGCCCCCTTATATAAATTCAATAATAAAAGGGAAAAGGGGCATCGGGAAAAACCTCTTACCCAAATTCTGTAATGTGCTTGATGTTACTGCTGATGCGTTCTATCTCCCGCTCGGCGTAAAGCCCGCAGTCTCCGTGCCTGTCCTCGCTCGCGTGCCGGCGGGCTTCCCGAAGGATACGCCCGACGAAGACATAATAGAGCACCTGAGCCTTCCTACTGTCCCTAAAGGCACATTCTCGGTCATCATCAAGGGCGACAGCATGATGCCGGAAATCCGGGACGGGGACTATGCCCTGTTCCTGCCCACGAAGGACGTGAAAAACGGCGACATCGTAATCGTGGCCAACGAATACGGGGAGGCGATGGTCAAAAGGTTCAGGGTCAAGGACGGCAAGCCACTCCTCGAAAGCGACAACCCGGAGTATCCGACGTTCAAACCGAACAAACACTACCGGATTATCGGCAAGGTCATCAAGAGCGTGCGGGTGAAAGAACACTAAGCATTAAGGGGGTATGATGGGGCTGAGGATTTTTTTAATAGCTATATTTTTAACTGGGGCTGTATCTTGTTATGCCTTTGACTACGAGGGCGTGAAGACCGGCTCTAAACTTTCATCTTTGCCAAAGGGTGCTTTTCAATGCGCCCCCATGCGCTTTGACCCTAAAGACCAAAAGATATGTACGAAAAACAACCCCGGAAAGGTGTTCGGTGTTCAGCCGTCAAAGGTTGAGCTTGGCTATAAGAATGACCTTCTCTATATAATTTTCATCGGCTTTAGACCAGCGGATTTCAATACCGTCAACGCTTCTCTCGAACAAAAATACGGGAGACCTACAACTAAAAAACAGCTTCTTAAGGGCGTCTATCAGTATGTATGGCAACGCGGGGAGACGGAATTGGTTCTAAATAAAGACGAGAAGAGACAAGAAGCAGATGTCACCATGTACGATTATAAGGCTGGCGGTATTAAAGAATAGGAGGGCAGAATGAAGAGAACATTTCTCGCGGCATCTATTTTCTTCTGCATTTTCACTGTATCAACCGTATTTGCTCACAGCGGAAGGACCGACTCCTGCGGCGGGCACAACGACCGCAAGCGCGGGGGATACCACATCCATAATTTCTCGAAGTACTGCACCTGCTACCCGGATGAGCCTGAATGCAAAAAAGACGGCGAGGTTAAAACGCCTGCAAAGAAAAAACAGAGGAAACAATAATGACGCCAAGGGAACGGAAGCTCTTAATTGTGCTTGCCTCTATTTTCGGTGGGCTTTTTTTACTGTCACGCATCGTCATGGAATCTACACCCAAACCTTCCGATAGAGAATTATTTTTAAGTTTTTACAGAGATGTCCTCCAGAAGTCCGCGGCCATAGATGAAACATATCGTCCTTTCGGTGAGGCCATGGAAAAGAAAGACATGTTCGAGGCAACGGTTGCCGGAAAACGAATAAAAACCCAACTCGATACACATTGGTATGAATTTGCCAAGTTAACAGTGCCGACCCTGAATAACGAGAAGGCAAAGAAGGCTTTAAAAGACGGTAAGGAGCTTCTTGATGCGGGATATTACAATAAAATCGGCGTTGTGGCGAGTTACCTTGAATTTACAAAAGAGCCTTCCTCTCTACTTCTAAAGGCGGCAGAGATGAAGGATAATGCTGAAAAATATCAGGCGCGGCTTATTATGGGGCTGGCAAGCATTATGGGGGCAGGTTCTGAGCTTGGTATTAAACCCGAGGAGCTTCCGCAATAAAAGCCTCGGCTCTCATCCTTCTTTTCGTCCTTCTCACCCCCGCCTTTGCGGAGGTGGCGAACAGCCCCGCGCACGGGGAGTTCAACGCCCGCGTCTACTGGGTCACGGACGGGGACACAATCAAAATCGAACAGCGCGTACGCAACATCCGCATCGAGGAGACCTGCCGGATGCTCCACTATAACGCACCTGAGCTTCACGGCAAGGAAAAGCCCGCAGGCAAAAAGGCTAAACGAAAGCTGATAGACCTTGTTGCCTATAAAAAGGTGAGGGTGCGGACCGGGGGCAGGGATAAATACGGACGACTTCTCTGCGATGTCTCGCTCACAAACGGGACATCGGTCAATAAGACCATGCGCTCGTGGCTTGAGGGACAGGGCTATCAGGGCGTCGGGAAATTCGACTGGATGGAACATGTCGGTCCGAAAGCTCGATAAAGGGAAATATATCATGGACTATTACCCTCAGGGCCGGAAGGGCAAGCGCATCCGCACGGTCTACGAGGGGCCTGAGGGCGAGGCAAGGGCGTTGGAGCTTGAACTTAGGCGGAATAACGCAGGGCTTCCGAACCCCACAAACCCGAAGATAATGGATGTCCTGCCGGAATATAAAGACTGGATGACGCTCCACAGGGCGCCAAAAACAATAACGGACTATAAAAGCGCCCTAAAGTTCCTCGTCCCGCATTTCGGGAAGCTGCCCGTCTCTCGGATTATGCCGACCATCATCACCCAATACCAGAAGGCGAGGGCGGGGACTCCGAGGGCGTGCATCAAGGAATTGAACTACATGAGAGCGATTATCAGATGGATGGTCGAGCATAACTACGCAAACCCGCTGCCGTTTAAGATTCAGCACCTAAGATACAAGGCTCCGCTTCCGCAGGTGCCACACCCTGCCGATATCGAGAAGTTTATCGCGGAGATAAACGACCCGCTCAAGAAGGCCCTCGTCCTTCTGATGTATCAGGCCGGCCTGAGGTTCGAGGATGCCCGGAACATCCGATGGGAAAAAATAGAATGGGACAGCGACACGGTGAACCTCACCGAGACGAAGGGCGATGTGCCCCGCATCTGCATACTGCCAGAGGACGTCAAACGCCTCCTTCAGCCTCTCAGGCAGGAAAGCGGGTATGTCTTTGAGAGCAAGCGGACAGGGAAGCCGGTAAAAAGCCTGAAGACCCTCTTTAGGAGCGCCTGTAAGCGAGCGGGGATTCATCGGTTTAGCCCGCACAAGCTTAGGCACGCCTTCGGGACATACGCCCTCGAGGCCACGGATAACCTGAGGCTCGTGCAAGAGCTGCTCGGCCACAAGAGCATCTCCTCGACTACGATATACACCCAGATATCAACGCACAGAAAACGGCTCGGCATGACCCAGACGCATGAATACATCGAGCGGTTAAAAGAAAAGAGAAACAACCGGAAGGCATGATATAATGTCTTTACGGCGATGCCTGAGAGGTAACCCACTGACCACAGCAGCCTTTTTAAAAGCCTTCAAAGTGGCTAAAACAAAAGGTCTCGGAAAAAGTTAGATACCTTCTAAGCAGTAGGCCACAGGTTCGAGTCCTGTCAGGCGCGCTTTAAAATCCCGGCAGGCGGGATAAAAACCGTAAATATTGTTATAATATTTACCTGATGCCCTGTGCGGCAAGCGGTGGGCGTAGCTCAACGGTCAGAGCACTGGACTGTGGCTCCAGGGGTTGGGGGTTCAAATCCCCTCGCCCACCCCATAAAAATGACTCGGAAACGAGGTTGTAATTCCAGCGCCTGTAGCTCAGTGGATAGAGCATCGGCCTCCGGAGCCGAGGGTCGGAGGTTCGAATCCTCTCAGGCGCGCCAGATTTTTAACTTTTCCTGTCTATGGGAATTGAGTTAAAATATGAAAGTTCTATAAAGCTTTCAGCTTCAGGGCCGTTAGCTCAGTTGGTAGAGCAGCTGACTCTTAATCAGCGGGTCGCAGGTTCGAATCCTGCACGGCTCACTTTGAAAAATCAAGGGTTTGCGGGTGATTCCGCAAACCCTTTTTTTCGGCCAAAATGACTACAGACTGACTACATCCTTTCCGCTTATTTTCCTTTCATATCAGCCAATGCCTTATCAAGAAGTTTTATCCCATCCTGCGAGGCTGTGATGGATTGCGCAAGTGATTCCCTTGCCGCCTCGGGGTTATGGAACCCGTCGGAGTTCTCCGCAGTCCACCACTCCCAGAGCGTATGGGCCGTGTCGTGGAAGTTCCTTGCCTGCCTGAGTGTCTCCTCAGGAACGCCCGATGTTTTTGCCTCGTAGTATTTGTCTATGAGCAGGCCGAGCCAGAATTCCGCCTTTGTAATCTTGCCCCTGATGTAATTCTGAATCGCATCCATCTGGTATTCGGCTTCCTGTTCGCTCCAGAGGGAATGGCACCTGAGGCAGGTCGTCTTTTTCATGTACCTTGCGCTTTTCTGGCCGTGCCATGTGAAGATTTTGCCTGACCTGCCCTTGACCTTGGGCATATGGCAGTCCTTGCATTCAACCCCTGCCCGTTCGTGTTTGCTCCCCCAGAAGGTCTCTGCCTCAGGGTGCTGGATTTTTGTCAGGGCCGCTCCTGTGACCTCATGCCTGAAGTCCTTAAACCCGGCCTCCTGATATTTCTTTTTCAGGTCAAAGACATTCGTCCACGGGAAGAAGTTGGACCTCCTGTCGTTCATGCCGATTTTGTCGCCTGTCTTGGGGTCAAGGCCGGGGTTGCAGTTATACTCCACGTGGCACTGGGCGCACAGGATGTTGGAATCCGGCCTGCTCAGGATCCCGATGGCCCTGAAGTCCCTGAATGTTATCTTTGTCATGGTGGTTTTTTTGCTCTTTTCCATATCATACGGGTATGTGCCGCCGCCTTTGTCAACCACTGCCTCTATGAGGGCGTCCCGGACGACGCGCGGCCCGGCTGAATGCGGGTCGTGGCAGGTAAAACAGTTTAGGGGATGCTTAAGGTTGCGGGCCAGTTCTACTACATTGGAGGTCCTGTCCCATTTTGCCGCCGGGTCCGGGTCTCCCATGTACTTCCACTTGAGTATCTGGTCCTGCGTCTTGCACTGAAAGCAGACGGGATTTGCCGCTGTCGCCGACTGCGGTATGAATTTATTCTGGTTGCCTGTGGAGGGTTCCTTGTCCGTAAGAATGCTCCATGCATCTTTCTCGGCAGCCTTTGCGTCTGTTATCTTTTTCCAGTCCTTGAGGCTGAACCTTCCCCCGTATCCCCTATCCACTATCAGGTGGTCAACGAGCATGAATACATGGCTTCTCGGCTCGTCATGCTCCTTTGAGAACCCGTGAGGCATAATGAGCTTGTCAAAGAGAGGGGAACGGCCTTTGAATGCCGACTTCTCCACCTTTGCCTTTGACTCAAGGTTCATGGAGACAAGCGACATGTACTCATCCTTATGGCACCCTCCGCATACCTCGTGCTCCATCTTTGTAACAGGCTTAACCGAGGCATCCTTCAGATGGGCGTTGGTTTCTTCATGGCACCGTGAGCAGTCCACCCTTGCGTGCTTTCCGTTTGAATGGAAATCCCTGATGTTCTCATGGCAGGCGTAGCACTTATTGGCGTTAATTCCCTGAGCCTTGTTTGCGGCTCCGGCAGTGCCAAGCCCGAAAAGAAACGCAATTCCCAAAGCAAGCATAACAAACAGTGAAAACTTTCTGCACATGATAAACCCCCTTTTCATCCGGTTCATTTGCCTCTTACCGAACCCCGCCCTTTCATGGAATTTTATCAGGCACGGCAGGTTTTGCAAGCGATTTTGTTCTCCCCCTCCGCAATTTAGCTTGAAAGCGGGGGGGAAGGGGGGGTAATATAGGGGGTAATATACTAAAGCTTTCAACTTTCAATTGGGGAGGCATACCCATGTTTAAGGCAAATAAGTTTCCGGTATTTTTATCATTAATTCTGATGGCGTTCATTATGGCCGGATGTGGAGACTTCTTAAACAGCGCCCCTGTTGCCAATGCAGGGCCTGACCAGAATGTAGCAACCGGCTCGGTTGTAACGCTTGACGGAAGCGGAAGCAGTGATGCGGATGGGAACGCGCTGACCTATAAGTGGACGATTACATTCACGCCTTCAGGAAGCACGGCAGTCCTATCATCTTCAACAGCTGCCAAGCCGACCTTTACGGCTGATATGGACGGCTCATATGCGGCAATCCTTGTGGTCAACGACGGCAAGGTGGACAGCGCGGCTGATACCGTAACAGTAATGGCAACGGCGGCGGCTCCAAACAGCGCCCCTGTTGCCAATGCAGGGCTTGACCAGAATGTAGCAACCGGCTCGGTTGTAACCCTTGACGGAAGCGGAAGCAGCGATGCCAACGGGGATACGCTGACTTATAAGTGGTCTATAACATCTATGCCTTCAGGGAGCACGGCAGTCCTATCTTCCACAACAGTTGCCAAGCCGACCTTTACTGCTGATAAGGACGGCTCATATGTGGCAAGCCTTGTGGTCAACGACGGCACGCTGGACAGTGCGGCGGATACCGTAACGGTAATGGTAATGGTAACGGCAACCGACGACATGGTTTACAGCTATTCCACCCCTAACTACAATGCAAACCGCAAGATGACAAGAGATGTTTTGTATACCGGCTCCGGCGCGGACGGTGTATGGTTTACCTTGGACGATGCGGTTTACAGCTATGACACCTACACCTACGATGCAAACGGCAATATGACAAGATGGGTCTATTATACCGGCTCCGGCGCGGACGGTGTATGGTTTACCTCGGACGATGTGGTTTACAGCTATGACACCTACACCTACGATGCAAACGGCAAAAGGACAAGATGGGTCTATTATAAAGGCTCCGGTGCGGACGGTGTATGGTTCACCTCGGACGATGTGGTTTACAGCTATGACACCTACACCTACGATGCAAACGGCAATATGACAAGATATGTTTCTTATAACGGCTCCGGCTCGGACGGTGTATGGTTCACCTCGAACGATGTGGTTTACAACTATTCCACCCTCACCTACGATGCAAACGGCAATATGACAAGAAGGGTCTATTACAACGGCTCCGGCTCAGACGGAATCTGGTTTGCAAGGGCATCAGAGGGCAAAGGCCGGGGCAGGCATTTAGATTTCTTGAGTGTTGACCCGCCGTAGGGTATAGTGCAACACTAATGTAGCGGCTTTGCCGGTACCGCAGGGGCTGTGCCCCCTACTGGCCTGGTATTTTAGGCATGCTTCCAAAGAGATATTTGAAGTCCTCGTCCTCGAACTTGATTCCTGCCCCGGCATAAACAGCGCGCTGTTTTTTGTTGAAAATATTATTCACCCCGCCTGAGATGAATATGTGCTTGAACACGAAATAGTCGGCTCCGGCCTTTACATGGGGGTTTTCTGCCTGATACTCGTCTTCTGAGAAGTCCCATGCGTCAACCGAAAACTTCACTTTGTCGTTAAGCAGGAAATAGTCGGCGCCGAGGCCGAATGTGTTTTCAGTAATGCCTATCCTGAGGGCGGAGTTGCCGAACCTTTTTACTATCTGGGCCGTTAACTCAAGCTTAGCCTCTCTCTTTTCTTCCCTTGATATGACCCCGTTTGTCGTGGTCTCGGTAATTTCCATGTTGCCCAGTGGGTCGCTGTTGATGCCGAGGATGTAGTACTTGTCCTTCCTGGGCTGGAGGGTTACATAAAAATACCCTTTACCGTCCTTCTCTCCGAAGAGGTATTCTCCCTGAAAGGTGAGGAATGTCCTGAATCTTGTGACAGCAGACAGGGTTTTGTCCACCCCCTCCACCGCATTGCTGAGGGAGGCGTACAGGCGTTCGTCCTTCAAGAGCTTCCCTATGGTGCCTTCTCCCCGCTCTATCTGTCCGGTTATGTTGCTTATGGATCCCATTGCGGTCTCGGCCCTGTCTGCTATGGACTTCATAGCCGGCCTGTTTTCCTCGAGCATTTCCTTGAGATTTTCCATTGCCTTGTTCAGGTTTCCCACGAGTTCCGGGCCGTCGGTCTTCAGCGTCTGCGTGAATTCGCCGAGGTTTGTCACGGTGTTCGTTAGCGGCTTCTCCGTTGCTTTTATCAGGTCATCAAGCGAGGCGACGAGTGAATCTACCCTGTTGATGACGGAAGTGAACTTCTCCTTGTTGTCCCCGACGGTTTCCTTGAGGTCTGCTGTCAGGTCCCTGAGGTTCTTTACGGTCTCTTTTATGTCGTTTTTGACTTCATCGTCCTCGACAACATTGGTGACCTGTGTTAAGAGCTTGTTGATATTCTCGGAAACCGTTGAAAAGGTGGCTATGAGGTCGTCTATGTCAACGACCTCACGGATGTTTTCTATGGTATCTCCGTCATTAAGAAGAGGGGACTTTTCTCCGGTTTGTATATGCAGGTATTTGTCTCCCAGAAGGCCGCTTGCCCTTATAGATGCCTCGGCGTCGGAGTAGAGCTTGACCGAAGGATATATCCTCAGGGTAAGCCGCGCCCTGCCGTCTATGAGTTCAATATTCTCTATGACGCCGGCGTCCACGCCCGCGACCTTTAGCTTGGTCTTCTTGTCAAGGCCGGATAGGTTCTTGAAATATGCGTGTACTCTATAGCCCTCTTTCTTTCCCCATTGGATGTCCGCAACCTTGAAGGTCATGAAGGCCAGCACGGCAAATACGATTATCACAAAAATCCCGACTCCGATTTCGGTCTGTATGCGTTTCATCGGGCAACCCCTTCAAGCTGTATCGGACCGGCGGCGCTTCCGGTTATGAACTGCCTTACAAAGGGATTTTCAGAATGCCTGATTTCATCCGGCGTGCCGGTCTCCAGAATCTTCCCGTCATAGAGCATCGCTATCCTGTCGGCTATCTTATAAGCGCTCATCATGTCGTGCGTAATTGTAACAGATGAGACGTTCAGTTTTTTCTGCATCTCTATAATCAGGTCGTTTATGGCATCGGCCATTATGGGGTCAAGGCCGGTAGTCGGCTCGTCGTAAAGGATTATTTCAGGGCCGTGCGCGATGGCCCTTGCAAGCCCGACCCTTTTTTTCATTCCGCCGGAAAGCTCGGAGGGCATAAGGTCCTCCACGCCGACAAGTCCCACGAGCCTAAGCTGCTCTACGGCTATCTCCTTCACCTTTTTCTCGCCGTAGGCTTTATTTCCGAGAAGGGCAAACCCTACGTTCTCCCATACTGTCATGGAATCGAAGAGGGCCGCTCCCTGAAAGAGCATGCCGAATTTTTTCCTCAGTTCATAAAGCGCGTTCTCCCTGAGTCCTACCACATTCACCCCGTCCACAAATATGTCTCCCTTATCGGGCTTAAGGATGCCTATTATATGCTTTATAAGGACGCTCTTGCCCGAGCCGCTGCCTCCTATCACGACCATGCTTTCGCCTTTTTCCACTTTAAGGCTAAGTCCCCTAAGCACCTGCTTGGTTCCGAATGACTTATAAAGTTCCTTAATCTCTATCATCTGTACAACCACGAAGCAAGAAAATAGTTTGACACCAGCACCGTCATGAACGAAAGCACAACCGCTCCAGTGGTCGCCTTGCCCACGCCTTCGGCGCCGCCTGACGTGTAGAAGCCCTTGTAGCAGCTTATAAGGGTGATGCTTGCGCCGAAGAAGCACGCCTTTATGAGCCCGTTATAGATGTCTTCGGTCTCAAGAAAGTCCCATGTCCTTCTCCAGTAGCTTGTGGAGCTTACGCCGAATATTCCCACGGTTATCAGATACCCGCCGATGATTCCTATTATGTCCGCAAGGATTGTAAGGGCCGGCAGCATTATGATGCCCGATATGAACCTCGGCACTATGAGATACTTTACCGGATTAGTGGCAAGGGTCTCGAGCGCATCTATCTGCTCGGTGACCCTCATCGTGCCCAATTCGGCTGCAATTGCGGCCCCGGCCCTGCCGGCGACTATCAGGCCGGTAAGCACCGGGCCCATCTCCCGCACCATGGAAAGGGCGACCACTGTGCCCACAAGGGACTCGGCCCCGAACCTCTTAAACCCGGTGTATGTCTGAAGCGCAAGCACCATGCCCGTGAATATGGCGGTTATCAGAACCACGGGCACGGACTTTACACCTATCTCAAGCATCTGCTTAAACGTGTTCCGTATCTCGTAAGGAGGCACTGCCATCTGCTTGAGGGTCGCGCATAAAAGGAGGAATATATTGCCGGTCTCGGTTGTGAAATTTATGGACAGCCTGCCTATATATCCTATGAATTTAACCATTATGCCCTGCCGGTATAAACCCTCTTAGACCTGCTCCCAAGCGAGGTCAATATTTCATAGGGGATGGTGGACGCCCATCCGCCGAGTTCCCCGGCTGTTATCGTCTCGCCGCCTTCGGAGCCTATGAGCGTAACCCTCTGGCCTTCTTTGACTCCCTTTATGTCCGTGACATCAACCATCGTAAGGTCCATGCACACCCTGCCTATGACAGGCGCGCGCCTGCCCTTGAGGATAACACAGGATTTATTTGAAAGCGTCCTCATGTACCCGTCGGCATAGCCTACAGGCAGCACCGCGGCAATGGTCGCGCGCGTGGTGATAAACGTCCTCCCGTAGCTTACCGGGCAGCCCTTTTTCAGTTTCCTTAAGGCAAGAACTGTTGTGCTGACCCTCATGACCGGGGTTGCGCCCCCTGAGTGTGCCCCAAGGTAAAGAAAAAGCCCGGGCCTTACGGCATCAAGATGCGAATCCTTGAAATTCAGCATGGAGGCGCTGTTTGCCATGTGGCAAAGGGGTTTTTTAAAGCCCCTATCCGAAAGTGCGGTTTTTATCTCAAGGAACTTTTTTAACTGGAGGTTTGCGTACTCTGTTTCAGAGGGGTCGGATTCCGAGAAGTGGCTCATGAGCCCTGCAATCCTGAGGTTCGGAAGTTCCGCCGCATCCGTAATCTCCTCTATAGAGCCGAACCCCATGCGGCCCATGCCTGTATCCGCCTTTATATGGACGTCAATGACACAGCCTCTTTTCCTTGCCTCCTTTGAGAACGCCTTTGCGGATTTAATGTCATGCACAACCGGGGTAAGGTTGAGGTCAAAGCAGGTTCCGATGTCAGACCTGTCAAAAAGCACGAGGATGGGGGCATTGATGCCGGCCTCCCTGAGTTCTGCGGCCTCCTCTATAAAAGCCACTGCAAGGCTGCGGATGCCTTCCTTCAGAAGCCTCCGGGATACCTCTACAGCGCCGTGTCCGTAGGCGTCTGCCTTAACGACCGCTATTACCGGCAGGCCTCCGGTTATCTTTTTTGCCTTGCTGAGATTGGATGATAGAGCGGCAAGGTCTATCTCTGCCTGAGCGCCCCTATTCACTCTTGTCTTTTTCTTTCTCTTTCTCTTTTTTCTCTTCCTTTTCTACGCCCTTTTTCGGTGTGACGTCTATCTCGTCAGGCTCGGATACGGATTTTTTGAAGTTCCTTATCGCCTGGCCTATGCCCTTGCCCAACTCCGGCAGCCTCGATGCCCCAAAGATAAGAAAAACGATTATCAATATGATAATCAGTTCCTGCGCCCCTAATCCAAACATGAAATCCTCCTCCTGAGCTTAGTTTTTCCGGTTTAGCAGGTTCAGGTCCTCCGGCGTGTTGATGTTCCTAAAGGACCTGCCGTCAGGGTCTATTGCCCTGACATCGTCTTCTTTTATGTAGCGCACGTCAATCTCATCCAAAATTCCTGTGAGGCTTGCCTTCCCCTCGGCCAGCCGTCTTAGGCCGGCTTCTATTATACCTTTTGAATATACGGATAAAAGCGGCTCCGGCCTGCCGCAAAATACAGGGACTGTGGCATCCCCGCCTTTTTCCCGGGTAATATGCCCTATAAGCTCAGGGCTGATAAACGGCATATCACATGCAACGCAAAAGACCTCTTCTTCCCCAGTGCTTAAAAGCACGGAGAGGATGCCTGTCAGAGGCCCTCTTTGGCTCAGGACATCGCCTATCACCGGCACTCCTAAGCTGAAGTAAAGCTCAGGCGCATTTGAGCTTATGACAACCCTGTCAAAGAGTCCACTAAGGAGTTCAAGCTGGGATTCTATGATTTTTTTCCCGTTTATCTCGATGAACCCCTTTATGACAGGCATCCTCCTGTTCTCCCCGCCAGAGATGATAGCAGCAATCATGCATTAGTTTATTAAAAAAACCGTTATATTACAAGAAAAAAGGGGTTGCGAACCCCGGCGGAAGGATTTGGAACGCATTATCAGAATATAAGTGCTAAAATATTACATGGCCTCAAGGTTTTTGAACAAAACCCCCTTTCACCTTATCCTCATAGCCCTTCTCGGACTTCTTGCATATTCAAACACTTTTGCTGTGCCGTTTCAGTGGGATGAAAAAGATTTCATAGCAAGGTAGAGAAAGCCTATGGATAATAAACTGATATTTCAAGACCTGACCCCATTTTTTGTTCTCGCCAGATAATACGGGGTAAAATTCTGAGTGAGGGTCACCGCGTCAGGCGGCCATCCTTTCCTCCTCTTAAACAACGGGAGGACTTTGCTCTCGAAGCCCTTGGCCTCCCTGAGATGAGGCCTCCTTAAGGTTATTGATTGATCTCAACTTGAAAGGATACACCGCCCTTTGATCCCCTTGCATCACCCGTCATATTCAGGACAGTAGGCTACTGCCACAGACACGGCAGGGAAGGTCACAGGGATGCTGTACGCGCATACGCCTTACAAATTATTGTCAATTACCTTATAAGTGGTGTTACCCGAACCACAATAAGGACACTGGTTGGAAGTGGCGTAACTGTCTAACATCCATATTCTATGACAGGAATAACATGTGTATTGTATTATTGTTGACATTTTGTAATCACCTCCTTTCAGGTGTGCATCGGAAATGCTTAGGTCACTTTCAGGTAGCGCTACTTCTTTAGTGGGTCTTTCATTTTCTCTATTTTATTACCAACTTCATGTAATTTCTTTTCTAAATCCTCTTTTATCTCATTATTAGCCCAGCAACCTTCTAATTTAGCGTGTTCAATGACCAAGGCTCTTTTCTCAGTGATGATGTCCCTGTAAGTTGTTGAAGTAGGAAGCGACCCCCGATTAAAATGATTCACTGAAACCAAATCAAAAGGAGGTC
>JAUXOF010000039.1 GCA_030682405.1 Thermodesulfovibrionales bacterium | reverse complement strand
TTCTGGTTTTTTATAACCCTCTCTGTTGAATCCTCGATAATCCCCATCCCGATGGTGATAAACGAGTACAGGCTCTATCTGCCTTCTTTCGGGGCATTTGCAGCAGCAGCCGGAGGGGCACTAATTTTGCTTAAAGGCTTGAAGAGCGATAAATTGCGGATGATAACAATTTCATTTATTGCCATAATCCCTCTTATTTTTTCATATGCCGCATACGCAAGGAATGCCGTGTGGGGGAGCGAGATTAGTTTATGGGAGGATGTTGTTAAGAAATCTCCACAAAAGGCAAGAGTACATTATAACCTGGGCACTGAATACCTTTCCCATGGACTATCGGACAGGGCGATTGAGCAATACATGCGTGCTTTGCAACTGAATCATAGGCACGCAAAGGCGCACGGCAATCTCGCCCTTGCCTATATATCTAAAGGTTTAATCGATAAGTCCATAGAACACAGCAAGGCCGCTTTGGAGCTTAATCCCAATATTTCGGATGCACACATGAATCTGGGCTCTTTATATCTTTTTTACAAGAAAAACATGAATGAGGCGATAAGGCATTATGAGGCGGCTTTGCGCCTTGACCCCCGGAATGCAAAAGCCCATTTGAATCTATCTATCGCGTACAAAGACATGGGCTTGCCTGATAAGGCAGGACTTCACTCTGCCAAAGCCAGAGAACTCAATCCAGACCTCTTCAGATAAAAAATGGGCTGATTAGATTTCCAAATTCCCCCCTACCCTACCTCGGCGGGTCATGGACTGTCCTCATTTTGGCTGAACCGGTTCGGGTAGACGGGTTCCGTCCCCCTGTGATACATTAACCACATGAAGTCAAAATGGTATAAATTTGCATCAGGCGGCCTGTCTTTTCTTATGGCTTGCATCATCGCCGTGTCAGCTGGCCGGGGAGAAGCCCGTGCTCAGGAAAAACTCGCCCTGACTCTCAAGGGTGCGGTTGACATCTCTTTGGAAAGAAACCTCTCAATAGCCGAGGAGAATCTTCTGTCCATGATGGCAGAGGCCGAGGCGCTCTCAAGGAAGGGGGAGTTTGAGCCGGCGCTGAAGTTCGGCCTCAACCAAGCGTATTCAAGGGAGCAGGCGGTCTCTCTTATTGCAAGCCCGGAGGCGCGGAGCGCCGGCTATGACATATCCCTCGGCGGGAAGGTTAAAACAGGCGCTGCCTATGAACTTAAGTGGGCAGGTGGCAGGGTAAAAAGCAGCGCCAACCCTTTTCTTACGGTCAACCCTTATTATTCTTCAGACCTGACCCTGTCTCTTACACAGCCCCTGCTTAAGGGTTTCGGAAAATCCGTACAGGAGAGCAGCCTTAATGTCGCAAGGAATAACGTAAGCATCTCAAGGCTTAATGCCGAAGCCAAGGCAGAGGATATCGTTGCAAAGACCGCAGGCGCATATTGGAACCTCTATTATGCAAGAAGCAGGTATGAGGTCGCAGGGCTTTCAGTTGAATTGGCCCAAAACCTTCAGAAAGAGGTAATGGCAAGGATAGAGGCGGGCGCTCTTGCGCCTGTTGAGATTTACAAGGCGGACGCCGAGTTGGCCCAGAGGCAGGAGGCCCTTATCAGAGATAGAAAGGCCGTGTTCGATGCCGAAGATGCCCTTAAAGAGGCAATGAACCTTGAGGACTGGGACTCTGAGATAGTGGTTATGCAAACCCCGCCTGAGCCAGGAGCTGAAACAGAAACAGAGGGTTTTGAGAAGGCCGTTAATGAGGCGGTTCAGAGCAGGAGCGATTACATGGCGGCTCTGGCCGAGCACAAAGGCAAGGCCATAATGAGCAGGTTTTATAAAAACCAGAGGCTTCCTGAACTCGACCTGATAGCATCCTCAGGATTAAACGGAATAAGCTCAAGTCAGGGGGATGCGATTGATGAGACCGGCTCCGGCCGGTATTATTCGTGGACTGTGGGGGTTTCCGTGAGCATTCCGCTCGGCAACAAAGGGGCCAAGGGAAGCTACCTGAAGGCTAAACGCGAGGAAGAGAGGGCTGAACTGAATGTCATGGCCCTCAGGCAGAGAATCGCTTTTGAAGTCAGGGAGGCCCTGAGAGCGGTGAAGCTCTACTGCCAATCGGTTGCCGCAGCAAGGGCCACAAAGGCCGCCTCTTATGCAAGGCTTGAGGCTGAGGAGGCCCGGTTCAGGCTCGGAATGGCAACGGTCAACGATGTTTTCAGGTTTGAGCAGGAGTACTCTCAGACCCTTTCCTCTGAAAAAAGAGCGATAAGCGACTATGCAACGGCAGTGATTATGCTTGAGAAGGCAAAAGGGACACTTAAAAAGGTTTTGATGCCTTGATATAGGCTGAGAAAACGGCTTTTTCCACGCCCTCTCCGAAATTCCAGCTCCTGATAATCTCCTCGCTGTTTTCCTTATTTATAATGCCGATATCTGAAAAACCAGCGGCCTGAAGGTGTTCTCTCAGGGTCTCGACCGAGACCGCTCCGGTAATTCAGCCGCTGTAGGCGGCCGGGTTATTCATTACCGCATGAGGAAGCTCTCCTGACTTCAGGATGTCCGAGACCGCAAGCCTGCCGCCCGGCTTGAGCGCTCGGAACGCCTCGCTGAAGACGGCCTGCTTGTCCACGGAGAGGTTTATGACGCAGTTTGAGATGATTACATCCACCGAGGAGTCTGCCACCGGCAGGTGTTCTATCTCGCCGAGCCTGAACTCCACGTTTGACGCATTTAATTTGGCTGCATTCTGACGCGCCCTGCTCAACATCTCAGGGGTCATATCCACGCCTATCACCCTGCCCTCTTCACCTACGCTCATGCCGGCCAAAAAGGCGTCAAAACCTGCCCCGCTTCCCAAATCAAGAACAACCTCGCCTTTCTTAAGCTCTGCAATGGCCTGCGGGTTTCCGCAGCCGAGCCCGAGGTTGGCCTCCCCAAGCCCCACGGCCAGTTCTTCCTCGCTGTATCCAAGCCGCCTGCCCGTCTCAAGCAGGCTGACTGTTTTTTCCTTCGGGCCTTCCTTCGGGCCTATGGAGCAGGAGGAGCCGGGGCAGCAGCCCGGCCTTCCCACGACAATATCACCATAGTCTTTTCTTACCATGTCTTTCAGGATAAACTTAGGCTTGTCCACTGCCGCCTCCTTTTGACATGAGGCTCCACACATGGTAGAGCCTCTGAATGACGGTTATGTGCGTAAGAAAAAACATGGCCCACAGCACGGGAAGAAGCCATCCGGTCAGCGCCCCAAGGGCCAGAAGCAGAATCCTCTCCGGCCGTTCCATAAGCCCTGATTTACATTCCTTTCCAAGCCCCTCGGCCCGCGCCCTTGAATAGCTTATGAGAAACGCCCCCACCAGCGTGCCGGTGCTCAGGACGACACCGGTAAGGTCTTCCCGTAAATACCATGCCGCCCCGAGGAAAAGAAACGCATCCGAGTACCTGTCAAGCACGGAATCAAGGAATGCGCCGAAGTCCGTGACCCTTCCGTTGGTCCTTGCCGCGATGCCATCGAGCATGTCTAAAAAACCTCCGGCAAGAATCAGCGCTCCGCCGAGCCGCAGGTTCTGCGAGATGGCCGCACCTGCCGCGGCCGTAACTGCAAAGCCAAAGACGGTGAATATATTGGGGTTGATGTTGATTTTACGGACTAAGGGAGCAAAGGGTTTGTCGAGGCTGTGCCCGAGCAGCGAGCTTATCACCTTTTTCTTTCCCCTGTAATGAACTCCCCGACCATCCTCTTTGCCTCTTCGTCGGAAAATTGCTGAGGAGGGCGCTTCATGAAATAAGAGGAAGGAGATATGAGGGCCCCGCCTATGCCCCTGTCCATGGCTATCTTACAGCACCTTATTGCGTCTATGACAACGCCTGAGCTGTTGGGGGAGTCCTCTACGGAGAGGCGGAGTTCGAGATTTACCGGAATGTTTCCGAACCCTCTGCCTTCCATCCTCAAAAAGCATACCTTATTGTCGCCAAGCCACGGTATATAGTCCGCGGGGCCTATATGGATTCTGTCGTCCTCTATGGGTTCGCACATCTGGGAGCGGACCGCTTGTGTTTTGGATATCTTTTTTGAGGTGAGCCTGCTTCTTTGGAGCATGTTCAGGAAGTCGGTGTTGCCGCCCACGTTAAGCTGATAGGTGCTGTCTAACTTGACCCCCCTGTCGGCAAAGAGCTTTGTCAACGCCCTGTGGACTATTGTTGCTCCTATTTGGCTCTTAACATCGTCCCCTATAACCGGCAGGCCGGCCAGAGCAAACCTCTTTTCCCACTTTTTGTTTGATGCTATGAAAACAGGGACGCAGTTTATAAAAGCGACTCCGGCATTAAGGCAGGCCTCCGCATAAAATTCAGTGGCCTTTTCCGAGCCGACCGGCAGGTAGTTCATGAGGATGTCGGCCTTTGATTTTTTGAGGATGTCCGCAACGTCGCACGGCTTTTTGTCTGAGACTACGAACCTCTTGTCCGGAGGATAATCGGCCATGTGAGAAGCCACGCCGTCAAGCACCTCTGCCATCTGCACCTTTACAGGGGAGGATTTTATCCGCTGCT
Organism: Thermodesulfovibrionales bacterium; assembly: GCA_030682405.1. Taxonomy (GTDB): domain Bacteria; phylum Nitrospirota; class Thermodesulfovibrionia; order Thermodesulfovibrionales; family JdFR-86; genus JAUXOF01. Next base: position 8,202 of record JAUXOF010000039.1, on the reverse strand, counting down.
TGAACACCTTCGTGCAATTGGGTTTTGCGAATATGGCTTCAGAGAGCGGCCTTCCCACTTTCCTTGCGTCTATGTCAAAGGCGCAGACGACTTCAATGTCCGAGGCCCTATAGCCTCCAAGCACATAATGCATCAGTCCGAGCGACCTGTCGGATTTCTTCAAGCCGACCCCGGCGTAATGCTCTATGCCCTGAATCAGGGAGCTTGCGCAATTTCCTACGCCTGCAATCGCAATTCTAATCTTATCAGTCATACCAGTATGTCCTCACTTTATCTCTATCTTCTTGGGCAATCACATCCGCAAGCTACGGCCACGTTGCCTCTCGGATATGGGCGTTAGGATGCGGGTAACTGTAACCATTCCATTATAGCGGGTTTTTCACGGCCGTACGCTCTTTTTGTGTTCAAACAGGGTTTTTACCTCGTCCATGAACTCGTTTATGTCCTTAAACTGCCTGTAGACAGAGGCGAATCTGACATAGGCGACCTTGTCGAGGTCTTTAAGAGATGACATAAGTTCCTCTCCAACCCATGAACTGGGGATTTCCCTTACGCCTAAGGATATGAGTTTCTTTTCGATGCCGTCGACAACGGTCTCTCTTGCCTCAACCGGTATCGGCCTTTTCTCGCATGCCTTCTCAAGCCCGTGGAGTATCTTTTGCCTGTCAAAAGGCTCCCGCCTTGAGTCCTTCTTTATTACCATCGGCATGACGCCCTCCACCCTTTCGTACGAGGTGAAGCGCTTTTCGCACCTCAGGCACTCCCTCCTCCTTCTGATGGCATCGCCTTCTTTGCTCATTCTTGAGTCTATGACCCTGTCTTCAAGGTGGCTGCAAAACGGGCACTTCATTATGGCCTCCTACGGGCAAGGGTGTGCTTCCTGCGGAAATTTATATAGCCTTTCAGTATATGGGGAAACATTCGCACAGGGTTTTTACCCTTCCTTTAATGGCCTTTGCCTTGGACCCGTCCGTCCTGTCCTTCAGCACTTCATCTATAAGCCCTGCTATCTCTGCCATTTCTTTTTCCGCCATCCCCCTTGTCGTGACCGAGGGCGTGCCTATCCTGATGCCGCTTGTCACGGCAGGCGGGCGTTCGTCAAAAGGGATGGAGTTTTTGTTTACGGTAATCCCCGCATTATCGAGCGATTCCTCCGCCTCCTTGCCTGTGATGCCCTTGGTTGAAAGGTCTATGAGCATGAGGTGGTTGTCCGTGCCCCCGGAGATTATTCTATAGCCTCTGCCTGAAAGCTCCCCGGCGAGCTTTTTTGCATTCTTTATAACGGATGTCTGATAGTCCACGAACTCGGCAGAGAGGGCCTCTTTAAATGAGACGGCCTTGGCGGCTATGACGTGAACGAGAGGACCTCCCTGTATGCCCGGGAATATCATCTTGTCTACGGCCTTTGCGTATTCCGACCTGCACATAATCATCCCGCCTCTGGGCCCCCTCAGTGTCTTGTGTGTGGTGGATGTCACGAAATCCGCAAGGGCCACGGGCGATGGATGAAGCCCTGCGGCTATGAGGCCTGCTATATGGGCGATGTCGGCGGTAAGGTATGCCCCAACCCCCTTTGCTATCTCCGAGAATGCCTTGAAATCTATTATCCTTGAGTAGGCGCTTGCGCCTACGATTATCATCTTCGGCCTGTGCTTTTTTGCGAGTTCCCCGACTTCTTTATAGTCTATAAGGCCTGTTTCCCTGCTTACGCCGTAGGCGACGTTGTTGTAGAGCATCCCTGAGAAATTCACCTGTGCGCCGTGCGAGAGATGTCCGCCGTGCCTGAGGTTCATGCCCAGCACGGTGTCGCCGGGCTTAAGAAAGGCGAAGTAAACGGCCATGTTTGCCTGTGTCCCGGAATGGGGCTGGACGTTTACGTGTTCCGCGCCGAAGAGTTCTTTGGCGCGCTCTATCGCAATGCCCTCAACAGTATCGGCGTATTCGCATCCGCCGTAATACCTTTTGCCGGGATAGCCCTCTGCGTATTTGTTGGTAAACACGGAGCCTTGCGCCTCAAGCACCGCCCTGCTTGCGTAGTTTTCAGAGGCTATGAGAAGTATCTTTTCCTTCTCCCTTGCGGTCTCTTGCTCTATCGCTTCATAAACCACAGGGTCTGTTGTCTTAAGGTCTTTAAGGTTCACTGTCGCTTCGTCTTTTTCTCAATGACTGTTATCTTCCTGAGCCTGTCCAGATGCCTGCCGCCGTCAAACGGGGTTTCGAGCCAGACCTTTGCGATTTCCCTCGCAAGGCCCTGCCCCACGATTCTTCCGCCGATGACGAGGATGTTTGCGTCGTTATGGAGCCTGCTCATCTTTGCGGTAAAGAGGTCGTTGCAAAGCGAGGCCCTTATGCCGGGGAATTTGTTCGCCGCTATGGACATGCCGATTCCGGTGCCGCAGATGAGTATCCCCCTGTCGGCCTCTCCTTTCAAGACCGCCTCTGAAACCAGTTCTCCGAAATCAGGGTAATCCACAGAGGCAGGGCTGCTTGTGCCCATATCCGCATACTCAATCCCCATCTCTTTAAGGAGGGAAATCAGTTCTTCTTTGAGTTCAACCCCTGCGTGGTCCGACCCTATGGCAATTGTCATTTATACCCCTGCTTGTCCTAATGAATGTCTGTTATGATAAATAAAAGACTTGTATTCAGTCAAGAAAGCCGAGACAGGCCTGTCCCCCCTTTACTTTTGGTTTTCCTTATGATTATGATTATGTATTGAAATATCATACCAGTAGGCGTATAGTTTGAAATGCAACCGGGAGGGGGAGTATTATGGATAATATGTTGAAGCAGGCGATAACCATCTCGGTAGACAGGGGGAGCCGGTATGTAAAGGGCGAGGTCAGCATTGAGGAACTCCCGCACAAGATTGCGGAACTCGGCGTCCTTTTGCTCTCAAAGGTAAACTCCCTGAAAACGCAACGCGGCGAGAGGCTCAGGGAAGAGCTCAATGATATCCAGAACAAACTTGACGACCTGAGAAAGAGCATCTTCTATTCAAAGGGCAAAATCCAGAAAACTGATTGAGGCCGGAAAACGCAGATGCGGGGCATCAGCCCTCTATGAGCCTGAAATGCTTTTTGCTTAAATCAATGCCTAAGATACCCTCCATCTTCTTCATCCACCCGTGCCTGCGGTCCCTTGGGGTAAGCCTATAGCCCTTGTTCACCGTAAACGGCACTGGGACGGCAGGAAGCCATCCCTTAATGACAGCAGGATGCGAGCCCCTGAACTCCTTTAAAACCGAGGGGTCTATGTCCAGATAGGAAATTTCAAGCGGCTCCGCGCCCCAGTACTTGCTGACCCTTCTGCTCTTTTCGTTCATCTGCTCCTCGCTTCTCACCCAGCCGTAATGATACATCTTGGCATTGGCAAGGGCGGCATTCGGATAGCGGCCTTTTTTGTTGCCCTCAAGCACCACAAAAAACAGCCCGTCGGGAGAGTAGGCCCTGAGGGTATTCCTGATAACCCTCGGAGCCCTCCTGTACCAGCCGGGGCTGTCAAGGCAGGTAGCGTGGTTCCCGTAAAAATGTATGTAGTCAAATACAAGCGCCTCAACAGAGGGGTTATCGAGATGCCTCTTCATTGAATCGTATATGCGGGGGATGTCGTCCTCGTGCACAACCTCGTCGGCCTCTATATAAAACGCCCAGTCCCCTGTGCAGTTATAATGCGCGATGGTCTTTTGCTGGCCGTAGACAAAGCCTTTTACACGCATGTTCTCGTTCCACTTGGATGAGACTATCCTGACCTTGGGCTCTTTGAGGGACTCTATGAGACTAAGCGTGCCGTCCTCAGAGTCCCCGATATTTACGATAAACTCGTCGCATATCGGGAGAACGGATTTTATGGACTGTGTAACAGGGTAGCCCAGCTTTACGGCATTGCGTATGAATGTAAACCCGCTCACCTTCATCAAAGATACCTTCCTTATCCGGGCAAACCCGCTTCTTTAAGCCACTTCTCAGGTGAAATCTCGCTGTGCGGAACCAGAAACCGCAATATCTTATATTTAATTTTTCTCATCCCGCGGATGGGCTTATCCGTAACTGCAAAGGGTTTGAGCCTTCTCAGTTTGGAATATAACCTCATTTTCTCTCCCTCGCACCTCCGGCATTTCCTTTCGTCGGATAGATACCGGCCCCATCCTATGGTTCCGCAAAGGCCCGCAGGCCCGAACCTCTCTGAAAGGAGAATATCCTCCATGAACACCCTGAAGGGGCCGTCAAAGCTGCCGAGGTTCAGCACATCGTGAAGGGCCACTATCGCACCGTCGTTTAAAAACGGCGAGAACATGTCAAAGTCCGCTTTTGCGCCCTCATACGTGTGGTCTCCGTCTATCCAGAGCAGCCTCAATTTTCTGTCCCATCCTTTTGAAAGCTCATGAGAGAACATGCGGTGAAACTCCACCTTGTCCCGGACCCCTGCCCCGCCGATGTTTGCCTGAAAGTCCTCCCATCCTGATTCCTTGCCCATGAGGCTGGGGTCCGTCACCGAAGGGGATGTAAGAGGGTCAACCGCAACCACACTGCCGCCGCCTATCAGCCGCAGGGCGCTCGCAAGGAGCACAGTGGATTTGCCCTTAAAACTTCCGACCTCCAGAACCTCGCCTTCTGCCGCCGGAGAGGCGCCGAGCAGGAACAGAAACTTCATCTCCCTATCCGTAAGATAGCCCTCCATAGGCGTTGCGGTCTTAAGTACGGCGCCGAGCGCATCGTTGAAATTTTCAGGCAGTTTCATTGTTTATCCTTTTTATGTCTTTGGTTTATGTCTTTGGTTTATGTCTTTGGATTTCAATCAGCTTGGCATATTTGTAAAAAACCCCTTCTGCCCTTGAAAACGCAATCACAAGGCCGTCAAATCCGTCAAGGAATCCGAGCTTAAGTATGTATATCTTCAGGAACATGCCAATGGCATTTGATACCGGAGCAAGGGGGTTTGCCCTCCTGCCCTCGTTGTAAAGCTCCCTTGCGGTCTCATCCGTCCTGCCGTCAACGACCTTTAGCATGTCCGAATAGCTCTCAAAACTCCTGTGCTCTATCGGGACATCCGCTTCCCCAAGCACCCCTGTGGTCGCCCACCTGCTGTGGGTGATGGACATGGAGCGGCCCTTGTCTTTCTTCACCAGCCTTACTATCCTGTCCGGCCACCAGTCGCAGTGCCTTATCCACTTCCCGTGGAAGAAGTTCTTCCGGGGGAAGCTGTAGGCGTCCGCGCCCTTGGGGTCGTTTATTATTCTCAGTATCTCCTCTCCGGTTTCAGGGGGCACCCTTTCGTCCGCATCGAGTACGAGAACCCAGTTGTGCATGCATTTGTCCACTGCGCTGTTTTTCTGCGGGCCGTCGCCCTTCCACTCCTCTATAAAGACCCTGCATCCGAACCCCTTTGCTATCTCAACCGTCCTGTCCGTGCTTCCAGAGTCTACCACTACTATGTCGTCGGCAAAAGAAACGCTCCTTAAGCAGTCAGGGAGCATCTTCTCTTCGTTTTTTGTGATTATCGCCACGGAAAGAGGGAGTTTAATTTTTTGCATCTTCCGCTCCTGAAAGGCCGGTGAAGGCCGAAAGCAGTGTTGCCGTGTGGACCTGCATTATCTGTGTATCAGTTATGCTGCCGATTACGAGCACAAGGCTGAATGTAAGGACCGAGAAGCCCATAATGGAATCCCTGTTCCTCCAGCCGCGCCTTAAAAGAACCGCAAAAAGCCACAGCAGGGCCGCAACGCCAGGAATGCCGTAGCTTACCGCCATGTAGAGAAAGCTGTTATGGGGATGGATGGGGTCTTCGGCGACATCCTTGTCGTGAAGGAGTCCCCTCTCCCTGTAGTCCTTCATCGCGGAGAGATAGCCCCCCGTGCCTATGCCAAAGAGAGGGTTATCGAAGTAAATCTTAAGGGCGCCGCTCCACATGTAATACCTGCCTCCCACCGGGGTAATCTCCCTGCCTTTTCCGTAAGATATGGTGCCGCTTATCGCGTCGTCAAGCCTCCCGCGGGTGACAGGGGAGAGAAAAAGCGCCCCCACCATAAGCAGGCTTAAGAGAAGTATCTTTAGATATTTTTTCCCGACGAGGTTATACGTTATAAGAGGGCTTAAAACGATGAACGCCAGATGGCCGCTGTCTGATAGCAGAAGGGACAGCGCAACCGTATTGACGGCCATTAAGGCGAGCCATACGGCCTTATGCCCCTTCCCGCGGGCACTCCTGAAGAAAAACGACATCATAAGAACGCCGAAAACCAAGAGCAGGGAAAAGCTTATGTGCGCCCATCTGTTGAGAAGCCCGACCGAGTATGGAGGCCTCATCGGGACTATCCCCATGTTCTGAAGTATAAAGAGCAGAGACGTGAATGAGACCCCTGCCGCATACGCCTTCATGAGAATCTCCGCCCTGTAAACGGAAAAAGCAATCCCTGACACGGCAAACGCATAGAGCCAGTAGTGAGTCTTTTTGGCGAAGCCGAGCCCTGTTTCAAAGTCGTCCGCATATAAGAGTCCGAGCCATGCGAGGGAGATTATGGCTATTACCGGAAGCGCCCACTTCTGCCTGAGCCAGTCTGTGATATGGATAAACCTGCCGGAGAAAACCCATACCGCAATCATCAGGCTCCCCATGATTACTGCGGGCGAAGTCGCCACCGGGATAAAGAAAAAAAGCCCGCAGAGGCTCAGGAACATTAATTTTTCCGGGGTTACGGCCTTATTTTTTAACGATTCCATTGGGGCAATAGTATAGTTTGTTTTTTATAGCGTTTTCAAGCAGCCTTTCGTTTGCCTCCATCGTCTCCCTCGGGTAAGATGGATGCCACAGGTGAAAGCATACCGCCATGAAAGGATGCTCCTTGCGTTTTATGCCGTAATTAAAAAGCCTCACGCCGAGTTCCGAGTCCTCCCTTCCCCATCCGACAAACGACTCGTTATAGCCGTTTACCGCCATGAGGTCTTCCCTGAAAAAACCCATGTTGCAGCCCTTTATCCCCTTAAGCCTTGAGTTTTTCCGTGCAGGCAAAAGGGGGATGCGGAAAAGGCGATGGATGTTTGACATGGAGCCTGAAAGCACAAGCCTTAGAAGGCGTAAAACCGAATTGGCATCGGGTGCGGCAAAATTATCAGCCTTAGGGGACAGTAAAATCCTCTTTCCCTGGACGAAACAACCCTTCTCCGCAAGGGCGAGATGGTCCGAGACAAAATGCCTGTTTGCGATGCAGTCGCCGTCAAGCATGATGAGGTATTCCCCATGCGCCCTTTTTATCGCCTCGTTCCTGATTTTTGCAAGCCTGAAGCCCTTGTCTTCGTGCCATACGTGAACAAGGGGAAAAGGCGTCTTTCCGCCGAGGCCGCTGATGAGAGCCGCAGTCTCCCCGGTTGAGCCGTCATCCGCAACCAAGACCTCATCGGGAAGCCTCCTCTGGAGGCAAAGCCCCTCAAGCGCCTTTTTGAGGGCAGTGGGTTTATTGTAGGTCGGAACTATGACGGATGCTTTCAATACGCACCACTAATGAGTTCTGCGGTTATGGAGCCGACTGTAACCTTTGATTTCAACCTGACCGGTATCTTGTTTTTGTCGTCGGTAAGCCATATGAAAAGCTCGCCTTTTTTTGAAAATATGCCTTCTGATTTCATGAGCGGCTTGACCAAAACCGTCTTGACCAAAACCGTATTGAACGTCCCAATGGGGGTCTCTATCTTCTCCCTGCCGAGCACCTGAACCTCGATATTCCAGACCTTTTTGCGGTCAAAGACCGGCAGATACACGGACTTTTCTGGAACGAGTTCCATATTCCTCAGATGGTAAAAGCCGGACAAGGGGTCGAATATCACGGATGGGATGTCCACGTAATTTTTTTTCCCCAAATTGGGAAATTTTTTTCCGGACAGGGGGTCGAATATCACGGATGGGATGTCAACCTCCTCCCTTTTGCCTATGTGGTTTATGAATACGGCCTTTTTTTCGTCATGCCTGAATATGACCTCTTTATCCCTCTTACGCTTCCCCTTGCTTATCATAAGGCGGTAGCTTACCGGCAATAAATCGTTGGGAATGGCGGCGGCTTTAGAAGAAGCGCTCACCACCCGGACTTCGACAGGATAAAACACGGATATCCAGTCCGCAGAGCGCGCGGTGGAGATAATCATGATACCGCCCTCCCCTTTTTTTACCTCAAGCACCGCAGTGCCGGCCTTAATCCCGGCCCACTTGAGG
>JAUXOF010000042.1 GCA_030682405.1 Thermodesulfovibrionales bacterium | reverse complement strand
TGCATCTTGCAAAGAGGCTCGCCGATAAGATAGGCGCGATTGAAAGGGCGGAAATCCCGGTGGGCTCCCTTGATATAACTTTTTACAGGGACGATATCAGCATCAGGAAGCAGCATGCCGTAAGCAGGACCGAGATATCGTGCGACATCTCGGACAAGGTCGTTGTGCTTGTGGACGATGTGTTTTACACCGGAAGGTCTATAAGGGCGGCTATGGATGCAATCATAGACATGGGCAGGCCCGGGCTCATACAGCTTGCGGTACTTATAGACAGGGGGCACAGGGAACTGCCCATAAGGGCTGACTATGTTGGAAAGAACATTCCGACCTCGCATGACGAAAGGGTAAGCGTCCTCCTCAAAGAGGAGGGCCACGCGGACAGCGTAGTGCTGATTAAGAGAGATGAATCAGGTGCTTAAGAGCAAAGACCTCCTCGGGATAAAGGAGCTTTCAGCTCCGGAGATTAAATTCATCCTCGATACCGCATTCGGTTTCAAGGACGTGTTAAAGAGGGACATAAAGAAGGTCCCCACATTAAGGGGCAGGACAGTCATAAACCTTTTCTACGAGCCCTCAACCCGCACAAGGACGTCCTTTGAGCTTGCCGCAAAGAGGATGAGCACGGATGTGGTGAACTTCTCCGTCTCCACAAGCAGCGTTGTAAAGGGAGAAAGCATCATAGACACGGCCCTTACGGTACAGGCCCTTGGCGCAGACATCATAGTCATAAGGCATTCCTCGTCAGGCGTGCCCCATCTTCTGTCTCACCATCTAAGGGCCTCGGTCATAAATGCAGGCGACGGGACGAATGAGCATCCCACTCAGGCCCTCCTCGATGCCTTTACCATTGTCGAGAAAAAGGGCGGGGTAAAAGGCCTCAGGATAGCCATCGTAGGGGATATAAGCCACAGCAGGGTCGCAAAGTCAAACATATACTGCCTTAAAAAGCTCGGCGCGGAAGTAAGCCTGATAGGCCCCCCGACCTTGGTGCCCAAGGAGATGGAGGCCCTCGGCGTGAAGGTGTTTTACGGCATGGACGAGGGGATGAAGGATGTTGATGTGATAATGATGCTGAGAATCCAGAGGGAAAGGCAGGGAAAAGGGTTTTTCCCTTCCACGGAAGAGTATTTTAGGAAATGGGGGCTTACTTCAGAGAGGCTTTCTCTGGCAAAAGACGATGCCATAGTCATGCACCCAGGACCCATGAACAGGGGCATAGAGATAGCCTCCGAGGTCGCTGACGGCCCCAAGTCCGTCATACTCGATCAGGTGACAAACGGCCTTGCCGTCAGGATGGCAGTGCTGTATCTTCTATCAGGCGCCTCATGAGAATACTGATTGCAGCAGGGCATGTCATAGACCCTTCGCAGGCCATAGACGGGGTTTTCGATATCCTGATAAAGGGGCGGAAGATAGAGGGCATATATCCCAAAGGAAAGGCCCCGAAAGGAGAAATTGACAGGGTGATAGACGCAAGGGGCATGTACGTTTTGCCCGGGCTCGTTGACATGCACACCCACCTCAGGGAGCCGGGGTTTGAGCACAAAGAGACGATAAAGACAGGGACGCTGGCCGCTATAAAGGCCGGGTTTACTTCCGTCTGCGCAATGCCAAATACGATGCCTGTCAACGACAGCGCTGGCATAACCGAATATATTCTCCAGAAGGCCGAGGAGGAAGGGGCGTGTGCGGTTTTCCCCATAGGGGCGATTACGAAAGGGCAGGCGGGAGAAGAACTCACGGATATGGATACGATGAGAAACGCAGGGTGCGTTGCGTTCTCTGACGACGGTTTTCCCGTGGAAAAAAGCCTTCTCATGAGAAGGGCGCTTGAGTATTCAAAGGCTTGCGGTGTTCCTCTTATAGCCCACTCGGAGGACCTCAGCCTTTCAGCGGGCGGGATGATGAACGAGGGACTCCTGTCTCAGACCCTCGGTCTCGGAGGGATCCCAAACACTGCCGAGGAGACCGCAGTATTCAGGGACATTGCCCTTTCCGAGCTGACAGGGGCAAGGCTTCATATAGCCCATGTCTCCACAGAGGGCTCGGTAAGGATAATCAGGGCTGCAAAAAGCAGGGGGGTGAAGGTCACGGCCGAGACATGCCCTCATTATTTTTCCATCACAGAGGAGGCTGTAAAGGGCTACAATACAAATGCGAAGGTTAATCCGCCGCTTAGGACGGAGAGGGATGTTAAGGCCATTAAAGAGGGCCTAAGGGACGGCGCCATAGATGTTATAGCCACGGACCATGCCCCGCACTCAAAAGGGGATAAGATGAAGGAGTTTGACCTTGCCCCATCGGGAATCTCCGGTCTTGAGACTGCGCTCGGGTTGTCACTGAGGCTCGTGGATGAGGGCGTTTTAACCCTTACCGAGCTAATCCGGAAAATGACTGTCAACCCGGCAACAATCCTAAGCCTTAATAAAGGGGGCCTAAAGCCCGGCTCTGATGCGGATGCGGCAATAATAGACTTAAAGAAAAGCTTTAATGTTGACATAAACCAATTTGAATCTAAAGGGAAAAATACTCCCTTTGACTGGTGGCTCTTAAAGGGGGCGGTTGTGGTGACTGTTGCAGGCGGGAAGGTGCACCGATGGTAAGGGTTGCGAACCCCTCGGTAACGGCTGACAGAGAAGTAAGGGCGCTGCTTGTTCTTAGCGGCGGGGTAGTTTTTGAGGGCCGGAATTTCGGCGCGGAAGGCGAGACCATAGGAGAGGTTGTCTTTAACACCTCAATGACAGGTTATCAGGAGATACTCTCAGACCCCTCATATAAGGGGCAGATTGTCACAATGACCTACACCCAGATGGGAAATTACGGCATAAACTCCGAGGATGCCGAGTCCCGAGGAGGGCCAAAGGCAGAAGGCTTTGTTGTCAAGGAATATATTGATTTTCCGAGCAACTGGCGCTCCGGCTACACGCTCGGACAGTATCTGAGGGAGCATGGCATAGTGGGCATAGAGGGCATAGACACAAGGGCGCTTACAAAGCATCTGAGGGACCACGGCGCCCAGATGGGCATCATATCCACAGTGGATTTGAACCCCGGAAGCCTGCTTGAGAAGGCAAGGGCGCATCCTGGCATCGGAGGGTTAGACCTTGTTAGGGAGGTGACCTCAAAAAAGGCGTACAAGTGGGAGCAGCCTGTCTGGAAATGGGGCGGCGAAGTCCCTGCCAAAGGCAAAGGAGCGCCAAGGGTCGTTGTGTACGATTTCGGGGTAAAGCTCAATATCCTAAGGAATCTTGTAAGTGCGGGGTTTGAGGTTGCGGTTGTCCCTGCCTCCACTCCTGCCGAAGAGGTTCTGGATATGAATCCGGACGGGATTGTCTTAAGCAACGGGCCTGGAAACCCGGAGGCCGTTGCTTATGCCATAGAAAACGCAAAAAAACTCATCGCTAAAAAACCCGTATTCGGGATATGTCTCGGCCATCAGATATTAGGGCTTGCTCTAAGAGGCAGGACTTACAAACTCAAGTTCGGCCATCACGGCGGAAACCATCCTGTTATGGATATAAAAACAGGCAGGGTGGAGATAACCTCTCAGAATCATAACTACTGCGTGGATATAGGAAGCCTTAACGGAAAGGTGAGGCTTACCCACAAAAACCTCTACGACGGCACGGAGGAGGGCATGGAGCATGTGGAGCTTCCGGTCTTTTCAGTCCAGCACCACCCTGAGGCAGGGCCAGGGCCGAACGACTCCACGCATATTTTCGCGCGGTTTATGGAGATGATAGGGGGCGGAAGCAGGATTGTATACCGGGGTCGCGGAGCCGGGTAGATTAGAAAATGCAATGGATGCTTCCTATAGGATAGATATAGACAATAACGTGCTTAAATTCAGGACTTCTTCTTTTAAGGCCGAAAGGGGCAGTGTTCTTCACAGCGGCATATTCTCAAAAGAGCTTGCCTCAAGTCTTGCCGCAGGAGCGGCCTTAGCGCTGATTTATTTGCTCTTTAAGCCTGAGCCTGCATTTTTGAATTTTATTTTGGCAATAGTTATTTTTATGGGGCTTTTTATTTTGCTCAGGCTGTTTGTGTTTTACGACCCCCTGCTTGAGGCCGTAATTGACAGGGCCTCGGGCAGCGTTACAGTGGTGATAAAGGGATTAATCGGCAAAAAGGAAAGATATTTACTCAAAGACCTTGAGGCCGTGACTTTAGGCCGGAAGGTTATTACGCCTGAAAACCCGGACGGGATAAGAATCGTAGAAAAAGTAGCCCTTCAGCACGGCATGGCAATACCGGGATTCGGCGAGGTCAAGAGCTTCAGTACGGTTGAACTTCAGTTCAGGGGAGGTAAGAGGGTTATGGTTTTTTCTTCCACGGAGGAGCCGGAGGCTAAAGAGGCGCATGAAAAATTCAAACGGTTCGTAGAGGGCACGGATGCCTAAAAGGACCGATATCAAAAAAATACTGTTGATAGGCTCAGGCCCTATCGTTATAGGGCAGGCTTGCGAGTTTGACTATTCGGGCACTCAGGCCTGCAAGTCGTTGCGCGAAGAGGGCTACACCGTTATACTGGTAAACTCCAACCCCGCAACCATAATGACGGACCCGGAGACTGCGGACATAACTTACATCGAGCCGCTTACGCCGGAAATTCTTGAAATGATAATAGAAAAGGAAAGGCCCGACGCCCTTCTTCCAACGATGGGCGGGCAGACTGCACTTAATCTATCAGTGAGGCTCTCCGAAAGCGGCGTGCTCGACAAATACGGGGTGGAGCTTATAGGCGCGAAGATTAATGCCATAAAAAAGGCCGAGGACAGGGAGCTTTTCAGTAATGCGATGCAAAACATCGGGCTTGAAGTCCCAAAAGGCAAGGCCGTAAAAAGCATGGCCGATGGGCTTGAGGCATTGGAACATATAGGGTTTCCAGCTATCCTGAGGCCTGCCTTTACGCTCGGCGGGACTGGCGGGGGCATTGCATATAACCTTGAGGAATATAAAAAAATTCTTGAGACAGGCCTTAAGCTCAGCCTCGCAGGGCAGGTGCTTGTCGAGGAGTCCGTAATCGGGTGGAAGGAGTACGAGCTTGAGGTTATGCGGGACGGCAAGGACAATGTGGTCATAATCTGCTCTATAGAGAACTTTGACCCGATGGGCGTTCACACAGGGGATTCCATAACCGTTGCTCCGGCGCAGACGCTTTCTGACAAGGAGTACCAGAGGATGAGGGATGCGGCCATAGCGGTAATAAGGGAGATAGGGGTTGATACCGGCGGCAGCAACATACAGTTTGCCCTGAACCCGGCAGACGGAAGGATGGTCGTAATAGAGATGAACCCCCGCGTCTCAAGAAGCTCTGCCCTCGCAAGCAAGGCAACAGGCTTTCCCATAGCAAAGATTGCTGCAAAGCTTGCAGTAGGCTTCACCCTCGATGAGATACCCAACGACATAACCAAGGAGACGCCCGCCTCGTTCGAGCCTACGATAGACTATGTGGTTACAAAGATTCCGAGGTTTGCCTTTGAGAAGTTTCCAGAGGCAGACCCAACGCTTACGACGCAGATGAAGTCCGTGGGGGAGGTGATGTCCATAGGCAGGACGTTTAAGGAATCCCTGCAGAAGGCATTAAGGAGCCTTGAAAGCGACACCTACGGGTTTGAGCCTCAGGCTTTCTCCTCAGAGGCGGAAATCAAGGCCAAACTCAAGACCCCCGGGCATGACAGGCTCTGGTACATAGCGCAGGCGATGAGAGAAGGCATCTCTATAGATGAAATCCATAGGCTTACGTTCATAGACAGGTGGTTTTTAAACAACATTAAGCAGATTATTGAACTTGAGGAGGAGATTAAAGGATACTCAGATGGCACGAAGAACGAAGGAGGGCTCAGCCTGACCCCGTATCTGCTGCCTGACGGCCTTCTTTTAAAGGCCAAGGAGTACGGGTTTTCGGACAGGCGGCTTGCGGAACTCCTCGGTGTGGAGGAGGCCGGCATAAGGCGGCTGAGAAAGGACCGGCAAATAAGCCCGGTCTATAAGATGGTAGATACCTGCGGTGCGGAGTTCAAGGCGTTCACCCCGTACATGTATTCAACTTATGAAAGACCCTATATGACGGCCTCGGGCAAGGGGGATGACATCAAGCTGCTTCCCATGAAAGGGTGCGAGGCGAATCCTACGGACAGGAAAAAAGTGGTAATCCTCGGCTCCGGGCCCAACAGGATAGGGCAGGGCATAGAGTTTGACTACTGCTGCGTTCACGCGGTATTTGCGCTGAAGGAACTCGGATACGAAACCATAATGGTCAACTGCAACCCGGAGACCGTGAGCACGGATTATGACACCGCAGACAGGCTGTATTTCGAGCCCCTTACGATAGAAGACGTCCTGCATATAATAGAGGTGGAAAGGCCCGAAGGCGTGATAGTGCAGTTCGGGGGGCAGACGCCTCTAAAACTCGCCGTGCCGCTTGAAAAAGAGGGTGTGAAGATTCTGGGCACATCCCCTGATTCGATTGACAGGGCGGAGGACAGGAGAAGGTTCAAGCATCTGCTTCACAAGCTCAACCTCAAGCAGTCGGACAGCGATACGGCCATGTCCGCACAGGAGGCAAAGGAGGCCGCGGCCCTGATAGGCTATCCGGTGATGGTAAGGCCCTCTTATGTGCTGGGCGGAAGGGCCATGCAGATAGTCTATGACGAGACATCGCTTGCGGACTACATGATGCGCGCTGTTAAGGCATCTCCCGAGCATCCCGTGCTCATAGACAAATATCTTGAGGATGCCGTTGAGGTTGACGTAGATGCGGTCTCCGACGGCGAGATTGTGGTGATAGGCGGTGTAATGCAGCACATCGAGGAGGCGGGAATACATTCCGGGGATTCGGCCTGCTCCCTGCCGCCTTACTCCCTCGACCCCGTGGTTGTGGAGCAGATTAAGGCCCAGACCCGCTCCCTCGCAAAAGAGCTTCATGTAATCGGCCTGATGAATGTCCAGTTTGCGGTCAAGGGGAGCGAGATTTTCATTCTTGAGGTAAACCCGAGGGCGTCAAGGACAATCCCGTTTGTCAGCAAGGCCACAGGGGTGCCCCTTGCGAAAATCGCGGCAAAGGTAATGCTCGGCAAGACCCTTAGAGAACTCGATTTTACCTCTGAGCGTGAGATAAAGCACATTGCCGTCAAGGAGGCTGTGTTCCCGTTTGACAGGTTCTACGGCGTGGATACCATTTTAGGGCCTGAGATGAAATCCACAGGCGAGGTGATGGGCATAGACATGCATTTCGGGCTTGCGTATGCCAAGGCGCAGGCATCGTCCAATAACACAATACCCGTCTCAGGAAAGGTGTTCATCAGCCTTAAGGACAAGGACAAGCCCTATTCCGTCCCGCAGGTGAGAAAACTTCTGGAGATGGGGCTTTCGGTTATTGCCACAAAAGGCACCGCAGCCTACCTCAGGGAAAACGGCCTTGACGTGGAGGTCGTAAACAAGGTCATGGAGGGAAGGCCGCATATAGTAGACCTCATAAAGAATAAGGAGATAAATTTTATTATCAACACGGTAAGCGGCGCTCAGGCCCAGAGGGACTCTTTTTCCATCAGGCAGAGCGCGCTCCAGTACGGCATACCCTACACAACGACCATTGCGGGCGCTCAGGCCGTCGTCTATGCTGTGGAGATGCTCAGGGGTTCAAGGCTCAGCATCAGGTCTATTCAGGAGTATCTGTCATAAGAGCTTCAGTTCTTTTGCGTATTTGCCGAAAAGCTCAAGCCCCTTCATGTGTTTGCCTGCAAGGTCATAGGAAATGCCGTTCCAGTATGAGACGAGCCTTTCGGCTCCGATGATGTCCCTCATTCCGGAGGAAGCGGCGATTTTTTCAAGGTTTTCGAGCGCCGTTGTTTTTGCCTTGTCCAAATCGTTTTTAAACCTTTCGAAGAGCTCTTTTTTTTCGTTCATGGACTGTTTCCTTGCGGTCCAGAGGGCAAAAACAAACGGCAGTCCGGTTTTTCTGTGCCACAGGTTGCCGAGGTCATAGGTATAAAATGCGTCATGGCCGATGATGTAAAGCTCAAAATCTCCTAAAACATGCATGTCAATTTTTCTGGCCCTGCCTGCCGTGACCAGTGCCTCGTCCCCGATTGCAAGGTAGGCGGAATGGGCCTCTATGGCCTCTTTGATGGGTGCGCGCGTTGTCCTCAGCGCAACGCTTATGCCGTAGAACTTCTCCAAGATTATTCTCAGGAGCACAGGGGAGGTCTCGGAACGATGGGTTACGAAGATTTCATGGCCGTCAATGTCTTCTATCGGCTGCCGGCTGAAAAGCAGTATGCTTTCCACAGGGCCTTCGGAGCTTATGGAATGCCCGTCAAAGATAATATAATTGTCCCTGTCTTTTAAATATTCGACCGATGAGGATGGGCTTATGTCAAGCAGCCCCTCCCTGAGCATCTTGTTGACCTCAGAGGGATGACCCTCTATGAATTCGTAATCGCTATGGTCGCAGCCGTCCCTGAGTTCATGGAATATCGGGAATAGATTCATATACGGGATTTCACCGACCCTGAGTTTCCGCATCCTGAAGTCAGACCTCAAATATAATCGGCACTATCATGGGTTTTCTGTCCATTGTGTTGCGGATGTATTTTTTCAATGCGGCCCTCAGTTTTGCATTAAGCAGGGCGGAGTCCGTTGCCACCTCCTTGTCAAGGGCGTTTATCGTGGTCGTTACGAATTCTTTTACGTCGTTCAGTTTTTCCTGAGATACGCCTTCGAATACAAAACCCCTTGTGATTATGTCCGGGCCGGAGACTATAGAGCCTGTGAGCTTATCAAACGCGATGAGCACAAGCACGATTCCGTCGCTGGCGAGCCTCTGCCTGTCCCTCAAGACCATCTCCTCGACGTCCCCTACGCCCTTGCCGTCTATAAGCATCCTGCCTGAGTCCACCTTGCCGTTTTTCCTTGCGCCGCTTTCGGATATCTCAAGGACATTGCCGTTTTCGAGTATGAATACGTTTTCCTTCGGAATCCCCTGCTTAAGCGCAAGCTTCGAATGGTAGACGAGATGCCTGTACTCTCCGTGGATAGGCACGAAATATCTTGGCCTTACGAGGTTTATCATCAGTTTCAGTTCCTCCTTGGAGGCATGGCCGGAGACGTGTATCTCCGAGACCTTGTCGTAGATTACGTTGGCCCCGCGCTTAAACAGGCGGTTGATGATTCTGCCTATGGAACGCTCGTTTCCGGGTATCATCTTTGCCGAGAGTATGACCGTGTCGCCTTCCTTGATTTTTATGTGCCTGTGCTCGCCCGTGGCGATTCTCGAAAGGACGCTCATAGGCTCTCCCTGGCTTCCTGTTGTTATTATCACGGTTTCCTTGTCATCAAGCATTTTGAGGTCCTCAAGCCTGAGCCATGTCTCGGCAGGTATCTTGAGATAACCGAGGTCAAGGGCTATCTGAGCGTTGGAGACGATGCTTCTGCCGCACAGTATCACCTTTCTTCCGAACATCTCCGCAACGTCTATGGCCTGCTGTATCCGATGTATGTTGGATGCGAAGGTGGAGATGATTATCCTGCCCGGGGCCTTGGAGAATATGTCCTCAAACGCCCGCCTTACCTCTTTTTCCGAAAAGGTAAACCCGCCTTTCTCTGCGTTGGTGCTGTCCGAGAGCATAAGCAGCGTGCCCTTCTCGCCGTATTCCGTGAACTTGTGGAAGTCAAGGAGTTCTCCGTCAACAGGCGTGGGGTCTATCTTGAAGTCCCCTGTGTGGATGACCCTGCCGACAGGGGTTTCTATCCCGAGCGCAACACCGTCAACAATGCTGTGGGTAACCCGTATGAACTCTATCGTAAAAGCTCCGAGGGTTATTTTATCCCTCGGCCTGACCGGGATGAGCCTTGCATTTTCAAGCCGGTGTTCCTTTAGCTTCTCGTTGACGAGCCCGAGCGTAAGTGCAGTGCCGTATACCGGGATATCCATCAATTTCAACAGGAACGGTACGGCGCCCGTATGGTCTTCATGCCCGTGCGTAAGCAGCAGCCCTTTAACCCTGTCTTTGTTTTTGACGATATAGGAAAAATCCGGTATGACGAAGTCCACCCCCAGCATGTCCTCTTCCGGGAACATGAGGCCCGCATCGACGACGATGATGTCGTCGGAGTACTCAAAAACGGTCATGTTGAGGCCTATTTCCTCAACTCCGCCCAGAGGGATTACTAAGAGCCGGGGCCCGGCCTCGTTTGGTAAAGATGCCGGTTCAGGCAGCATGTCGCTTTTTACTTTGTCGTCGTAGCTCATGGGCGGCTCACAAGCAGGAACTCAAGGAGCGCCTTCTGGCTGTGGAGCCTGTTTTCAGCCTGGTCAAATACAATGCTCCGGGGGCTGTCCATTACCTCATCCGTAATCTCCTGACCCCTTTTTGCAGGCAGGCAGTGCATGACTACGGCATCTTCCTTTGCGCATGAAAGCAGGGCGTTGTTGAGTTGGTATTTTGCGAGTTTCCTTTTTTTCCCTTCGGTCATTTCCTCTTGTCCCATGCTCACCCACACGTCCGTGTATATGACATCGGCCATCCCTGCCGCCTCCTTTGTCTCCCTCAGTATGATTATCTCGCTCTTTGCGTTTTCCCTTGCCCTCTCAAGCACATCGGGGTTGGGCTCAAGTCCCTCGGGGCAGGCTATGGTCAGGTTAATCTGCATCCTCGATGAAGCCTCGATAAGGGAATTCGCAACGTTGTTTCCGTCTCCTATATACGCGAGCTTTATGCCCTTGAGCCTTCCCTTTTTCTCAAGTATCGTCATCAGGTCGGAAAGCCCCTGACAGGGGTGATGCAGGTCCGTAAGGGCGTTTATCACCGGCACGCTTGAGTGGAAAGCGAACTCCTCTATTTTCTCTTGCTCGAAGGTCCTGATTATCACGGCACTGAGGTATCTTGAAAGCGTCTTTGCGGTGTCGGCCACGGTCTCGCCCCTTCCGAGCTGTATTTCCTGTGAGGTCATATAGACCGGCTGGCCTCCGAGCTGATGGATGCCGACCTCAAAGGAAACCTTTGTCCGGGTGGACGCCTTCTCAAATAGAAGCCCGATGCTTTTGCCTATTAGCGGGCATTTTGAGGCATCCTTGCCCGCCTTCAGAGCGATTGCGCGCTTCAGCACGGCCTCTATCTCATCGGAAGACAGGTCCCAGAGGGTTAAAAAATCTCTTTTCATACCGAACTCCTATGACATCCTTTCAAAAACATCTTCAAGCACGGTTGCCAGATGGTCAATGTCTTTTTTCTGTACGGTAAGGGGAGGCATGAACCTAAGGACGTTCCCTGCCGTGCAGTTGATAAGCACTCCCCTTTCAATGCATGCCTTTACGGCAGCGCCGCATTCCTTTGTAAGCTCCATTCCGACAAGAAGACCCCTGCCCCTGATTTCCGCTATAATGCTCGGGAAGTCTTCCTTGAGGGCGTTGAGCTTCTGAATTAGATATTCGCCCATCCTCCTGCACTGGTCAAGCACAAAGCCGTCCTCAAGTATTGCGTTAAGGGTTGCGAGCCCGGCGGCGCATACGAGGGGGTTGCCTCCGAATGTGGAGCCGTGGTCCGCCGGCTTAAAGGCGGAGGAGACCTCTCCTGTTGCGAGCATCGCCCCTATCGGGACTCCGCTGCCAAGCCCCTTTGCGAGTGTCATGATGTCAGGGGTTATGCCGTAGTGTTCATAGGCGAATAATTTCCCTGTCCTGCCGATTCCGGTCTGCACCTCGTCAAATACCAGCAGAAGATTGTTCATGCTGCATATCTTGCGCACCTTTGATAGATAGTCCTCCTCAGGCAGCCTGACCCCGCCTTCTCCCTGAATGGGCTCAAGCATCACGGCAGCCGTCTTTGAGGTGATTGCTTTTTTGATGGCGTCGGCGTCGTTAAACGGCACGTAACGGAACCCCGGCACCATGGGTTCGAATCCCTTCTGGAGCTTAACCTGTCCCGAGGCCGACAGCGCGGCCAGAGTCCTTCCGTGGAATGAATTGTCCGCAGTGATTATCTCAAACCTTTCAGTCCCGATGTTCTCCTTTGCATATTTCCGCACAAGCTTTATTGCGGCCTCGTTGGCCTCGGCTCCGGAGTTGCAGAAGAACACCTTATCTGCAAAGGAATGCTCGACAAGCACCTTTGCAAGGTTAATCTGGGGTTCTATATGGTAATAATTAGAGACATGGATAAGCCTCTGGGCCTGCTTCTGTATTGCCACAACCACCTTCGGATGGCAGTGCCCTAAAACATTTACGGCAATGCCGCCGACAAAATCAAGGTACTCCTTGCCGTCTGCGCTCCACACCTTCATGCCCCTCCCTTTCCTGAGCACCAGAGGGAAGCGGTTGTAAGTGTTCATCAGATAATTGTCCGAGTCCTCAAGGGCTTTCTTGACATCCATCATGAAATGATAACGAAAAACCCGCTAAAAATCAAACAGATGTAAGGTATAATTAAGGATATGCGTTATGTAATACTTGGAACGGCAGGCCATATAGACCATGGCAAAAGCGCCATTGTGAAGGCGCTTACCGGGATAGACCCGGACAGGCTCAAAGAGGAGAAGGAGAGGGGCATAACCATAGACTTAGGCTTTGCCGACCTCGAATATCCCGATGGCCTGATGGTTGGCATTGTTGATGTCCCAGGGCATGAAAGGCTCGTCAGGAACATGCTTGCCGGCGCAGGCGGAATAGACATCGTCCTGCTTGTCATAGCGGCTGACGAGGGGATAATGCCCCAGACAAGGGAGCATCTTCACATATGCAAACTGTTGGATATAAAAACCGGCCTTGTTGCGGTCACCAAGGCAGACCTTGCGGAGCCGGATTGGATTGAGCTTGTTTCCGAGGAGGCAAGGGAGTTTGTCAAGGGCTCGTTCCTTGAAGGGGCTGATATTGTCCCGGTTTCGTCCAAGACGGGGCAGAATATGGATGTCCTTAAGGAGAAGATAAAAGAGGCCGCCCTTAGGGTCAAGCCCAAGCCTTCGGACGGCCTTTTCAGGCTGCCGATTGACAGGGTTTTTACACTTAAAGGGTTCGGCACCGTAGTTACGGGCACTGCGGTCTCCGGCTCGGTATCCATTGACGATGTAGTGGAGATACTTCCCCGCAGCCTCATGTCCAAGGTAAGGGGGCTTCACAGCCACGGCAGCCCTGTTAAGACGGCATATGCAGGCCAGAGGGTGGCGGTCAATCTTCAGGCGGTAGAGAAAGAGGATTTAAGGCGGGGAGACACACTCGTCCAGCCGGACAAGTTCCTGCCCACAACCGCCATAGACGGAAGGCTGCAACTTCTTAATGATGCGCCTCCGGTTAAAGGCAGGGCGCTTTTCCATTTCCATACCGGCACTTCGGAAACAATCGCCCGGTGCATCCTCTACGACAGGGACGAACTGCTCCCCGGCGAAACCTGTTACTGCCAGATGAGGCTTCAGGAACCGGTTACCGTTCAGTCAGGCGACAGGTATATCATAAGGAGGTTTTCACCTGTGGAGACCGTCGGCGGGGGCGAGGTGCTTGACCCCTCGCCTTCAAGAAGAAGGAAAAAAGAGGGGTTAGATGACCTTAAAATATTCGAGCATGGCCAGCTCCCTGAAAAGATAGGCGTAAAGATTAAGAAGGCGGGCCTGAGGGGTATGCCTGAGGAGACGGTTCAGGGCTGGATAAAGGCCGAGGTTCCGGCCATAAGCGATGCAATCCGTCTCCTTAAGAATAAGTGTGAACTGATTCAGGTGGAAGACATTCTGATACATAGGGAACCGCTTGATTCATTCAAGAAGGCGGTCGTCAAAATGCTCCAGAGGTTCCACAAGGAAAACCCCCTGAAACACGGAATGCCCAAAGAGGAGATACGGACGGCATTACGGCTGCCTCAGAAGACATTTGCCGGCCTTATTTCAAAACTCAATGAAGTTCGGACGGAAAAAGAGACGGCAAGGCTTGAAAGTTTCAGGGCAGAGCTTTCAGCCGAGGATATGGCCCGGATACTTGGTCTTCTTTCAAAAGGCCGTTTTCAGCCGCCCGCCAAGCCTGAAATTTCAGCAGGGCTTTCAATGGCTGAAAAACAGGTGGCCGACATTCTCGGCAATATGCAAAAACAAGGCAGCGTTGTCAGGATAAACGATTCAGTATTTCTCAGCAGGCCGGTCTATGAAGAGATGCTCAACCTGCTTTGGGGGTTTTTCAGCAAAAAACCAGAGATGTCTGTGTCAGAGTTCAGGGACCTGCTCGGCACTACGCGGAAATATGCCGTGCCTTTTTTAGAGTATCTGGATTCAAACAACATCACGCTCAGGGTGGGCGATATCAGAAAATTCCTCCTAAAAGGGGGCACGGCAAGCAGCGCCCCTACTACGTAAACCGGCACCCCCCTCTTCACCCCCTTCCCCCTTCAAAAAGGCAAGAATTTTAAGCACCCCCACCCTACCTCGGCGGGTCATGGACTGTCCTCATTTGACTGAACCGGTTCGGGTTGACCAGTTCAGCCCCCCTGTAATACATTAAGCGCAGAGGGAGGGAGGAAAGACCTCCCCTATGCCCCTCCTTGTCAAGGAGGGGATTTAATCCTCCCCTTAATAAGGGGAGGCGGGGAGGGGTATGGTAGAGAAAGAGGGATTCTCTGCGAGCCAGTGGCCGGTCAAGTCTATGACCCGTGGGTCACGACCCATTGGGCGGGCTGCTTGACAAACATTTACAAATTTGAAT
>JAUXOF010000041.1 GCA_030682405.1 Thermodesulfovibrionales bacterium | reverse complement strand
CTCCCTGATCCTGCCGTTTACTTTTCTCTCCATTTTGCGGTATCTTTTTCCCATAGAAAGCGACCTCCTTTTGATTTGGTTTCAGTGAATCATTTTAATCGGGGGTCGCTTCCTACTTCAACAACTTACAGGGACATCATCGTTTTTTCCATCTGTAAAAAAGAAACTTCTGAAATACTCGCTTTCTCTTTCGCATGCTCAATAGTCATGCTTACAAGATTGCCCTTTTCATCCAAGTCAATGTATAGGTTTTCTGATATTTCCTTTGTCTCAACTACAGGAACACTTGAAAACTCAATCAACGCTGTATCTGTATCTGAAAAATACCGAATTTTCATTTTCCTTCCTCCTTAAAGTTTCTATCAAAGAAAGCATTATGAACAGTTTCGCCGTCCTCCAAATTGTATCCCTTATTTTATACGCATCCCCCCTCATTATGTTGTAAAATATGATTAATTGTTGGAGGGCGAAGAATGGGCGGCGTCAAGCCGGATAAGTCCATAGACATCAGGGGCCTCGTCTGCCCTTATACCTTTGTCAAGGCGAAGCTGGCGATAGAAGACATGGAGGTTGGGCAAGTGCTTGAGATAGTGCTTGATTATCCCGTTGCGGCGACGAGCATCCCTAAGTCCATGGAAGACCACGGGCAGAAGGTGCTCAAGGTGGAGAAGGTAAACGAGACGGACTGGGTGCTCCTTATAAGAAAGGAAAAGGATTAGTGGAATTCACAGAGGAACAGCTCCAGAGATACTCAAGGCACATCATACTGCCTGAGGTCGGCGGAAAAGGGCAGAGGAAGCTCCTTTCCGCAAAGGTCCTCATCGTCGGCGCGGGCGGGCTCGGATGCCCTGTGGGGTTTTATCTCACTGCCGCAGGGGTGGGCACCATAGGGATTGTAGACAACGACACGGTTGAACTCAGCAACCTCCAGCGGCAGATAGCCCACAGCGTAAAGAGCCTCGGAAGACCCAAGGTGGAGTCCGCAAAAGAGACCTTCAGCGCCCTGAACCCGGATGTGACCATAAACGCCATAAAGGGAAAACTCACAAGGGACAATATTCTGGACATAATGAAGGACTACGACATAGTGGTTGACGGAAGCGACAATTTCCCGACAAGGTATCTTGTAAACGACGCATGCGTGATGCTCAAAAAAACCCTTGTAAGCGGAGCTATCCTGAAATTTGAAGGGCAGGTGACAACCATCGTCCCGCATGAGGGGCACTGCTACAGATGCCTGTTTGAGGAGCCTCCGCCTGCCGGGCTTGTGCCTTCGTGCCAGGAGGCCGGGGTCTTAGGGGTGCTTCCGGGCGTAATAGGCTCGCTTGAGGCCGCCGAGGTATTAAAGCTGATATTGGGCAAAGGGGACGTGCTTAAAAGCGAGCTTCTGATATACAACGGGCTTCAAACGACCTTCAGGAAGGTAAAGGTGCCGAAAAATCCCGCATGTCCCGTCTGCGGCGAAAACCCCACCATTACGGAGCTTCTTGATTACGAGGCCGGTTACTGCTCCATACGCCGGTGATGCAAGCGCTTTCTATCCCGAAGGCAATAATAGACGAGATGGTGGCCCACGCAAAAGGGGCATACCCTAAAGAGGCCTGCGGCATACTTTCCGGAAGCGGGGATGCTGTTGAGAAACTTCATAGGATGAGGAATGCGGACTTGTCTTCCACAACATACATGATGCACCCGGACGAGCAACTAAACGTGATGAGGGATATAGAGAAAGACGGTAAAAAGATGCTCGCCATATACCACTCGCACCCGGCCTCGCCTGCCTACCCTTCGCAAATAGACATAAATCGGGCATTCTTCCCCGGAACCGATTATGAGAATTTCCCCGGCACGGCCTATGTGATAATCGGGCTTGCAGAGGGCGGGCCGGAGATAAAGGCGTTTCTACTAATAGGGAAGGCGGGGATAAGGGAAATAACGATAGTGCCGGTTTAACGCCGAAGGGGTTTTTAATTTCCACGGTTTAAAGTAAAATATTATTTCTAATCTCCCCTTCAAATAATATATAATTTGAAGGAACATACAACACTTTAGTCCTATGGAGGTGAGAGGGTTGGGCTATGTAACAGGCTTAAAATGCAGGGAGTGCGGCAGGGATTACGCCGTAGAGCCGGTTTACGTATGCGAGTTCTGTTTCGGCCCGCTTGAGGTCGTTTACGACTATAAAGGAATAAAAAAGGTCCTTACAAAAAAGAATATAGAGAAGAGAGAACAAAACCTCTGGCGCTACAAGGAGCTTCTGCCCATAGACGGCGAGCCGCAGGTCGGGCTTGAATCCGGCTGCACGCCGCTTCTTAAGGCCGAAAACCTCGCAAAGGAACTCGGTGTCAACGAGCTTTATATAAAGGACGATACAGTAGTCCACCCCACACTCTCTTTTAAGGACAGGGTCGTTGCCGTTGCCCTGACAAAGGCAAAGGAGTTCGGCTTTGACACCGTGGCCTGTGCATCCACCGGCAATCTTGCGCAGGCGGTCTCAGCCCACGGCGCAAGGGCGGGTTTCAAAAGGTTCATATTCATTCCGGCCACGCTTGAGCCGAGCAAGATAGTGGCATCCCTTGTATATGAGCCGAACCTCTTGGCAGTGGACGGCAGTTACGACGACGTCAACAGGCTCTGTAGCGAGATAGCCAATAAATACAAATGGGCTTTTGTAAATATCAACATCAGGCCCTTCTATGCCGAGGGTTCTAAAACGCAGGGCTTTGAGATAGCGGAGCAGTTGGGCTGGAAGGCGCCGGACAACATCGTAGTGCCGTGCGCAAGCGGCTCGCTCCTTACAAAGATATGGAAGAGTTTCAAGGAATTTAAGGAGATAGGGATAATCAAGGAGCTTCCGACAAAGCTCTTCGGAGCGCAGGCGACAGGATGTTCTCCCATAGCGGCTGCAATGAAGCAGGGCACGGACGTCATAAGGCCGGTCAAGCCAGACACCGTGGCAAAGTCCCTTGCCATAGGAAACCCCGCAGACGGCTTCTATGCGCTTCAGGCCATGAGGGAAAGCGGCGGGTATGCCGAGGACGTCTCC
Source organism: Thermodesulfovibrionales bacterium (assembly GCA_030682405.1). Taxonomy (GTDB): domain Bacteria; phylum Nitrospirota; class Thermodesulfovibrionia; order Thermodesulfovibrionales; family JdFR-86; genus JAUXOF01. The sequence continues at coordinate 54,965 of JAUXOF010000041.1, read as the reverse complement.
GACAGGGAGATAATAGATGCGATTAAACTCCTTGCAAAAACCGAGGGCGTGTTTGCCGAAACCGCAGGGGGCGTCACTTTGGCCTGCGCAAAAAAGCTCATCGAAACCGGTAAAATATCAAGGGACGAAAGCATTGTGCTCTGTATAACCGGCAACGGGCTTAAGACACAGGAGGCCCTTTCAGGGCATATGGCAAGCGTGCATCATATAAAGGCAAACCTTGCATCGTTCGAAGATGTGCTTAAGGGGCTTAAAACTTAAATCGAGAAAGGGGCGCTGCCCTGTATGGAGGTGATTTCAGAATGGCTGTGAAGGTAAAGATTCCGAGTCCGCTTCAGCGGCTTACAGAGGGGAAAGAGGAGGTCGAGGGCAAGCCGGGAACGGTGATAGGCCTTCTAAACGACCTTGAAGCTAAGTTCCCAGGAATAGGCGAAAGGCTGTCCGAAGGGGGCAAGATACGAAGGTTCGTCAATATCTATGTCAACGAGGAAGACATAAGATTTCTCAAGGCGGAGCAGACCGAGGTAAAAGACGGCGACGAGGTCTCGATAGTCCCTGCCATCGCCGGGGGTTGCGAACCCCCACGGGAAGGGGTTGCGAACCTTCTTTTCGTGGAAAATCACTAAGGAGGATAGATGAAAAAAAGGGTTAAGCTTACTTTTCCGCAGCATCTCATAAAGGAGCCTGTGATATTTGCAATGGCCAAGAAATTTGATGTGATGCCTAACATCAGAAGGGCAAGGGTTACCGAAACAGTGGGCGAGATGGTGCTTGAACTTGAGGGCGAAGAAAAAAACCTCGGAAAAGGCATACAGTATCTCCGCGACCAGGGCGTTGAGGTGGAACTTGTAGAAGGTGACATAGTTGAGTGAATGAGTGAACTAATCTGGAGCGGCATAATCGAGCAGTACAAGGAGTTTTTGCCGGTTACGGAAAAGACCCCTGTCATAACGCTGAAGGAAGGCCATACACCTCTTATAAAGGCGAGAAACCTCAAGGAGATACTTCCCGGCATAGACGTTTATTTTAAATTCGAGGGCGCAAACCCCACAGGCTCGTTCAAAGACAGGGGCATGTCCCTCGCCATATCAAAGGCGCTTGAGGCGGACTCAAGCGCGGTGATATGCGCATCTACCGGAAACACCTCTGCCTCGGCAGCGGCATATGCGGCAAGGGCGGGCATAAAGTGCATAGTATTGATACCTGAAGGGAAGATAGCCTTCGGGAAGCTCGCACAGGCCCTCATACACGGCGCCCGCGTGCTCCAGCTTGAAGGCAATTTTGACGAGGCCCTTTCCATAGTAAAGTCTATAGTCGGGATTTATCCCATAACCCTTGTGAATTCCATAAACCCCTTCAGGATTGAGGGGCAGAAGACCGCCGCATTCGAGGTGGCGGACGAATTCGGCAGGGCGCCGAGGTATCATGCCCTTCCCGTTGGAAACGCAGGGAACATAACCGCCTACTGGATGGGCTATAAGGAATATAAGGACAAAGGCAGGGTGTCTTCCCTTCCCCGTATGCTCGGGTTTCAGGCTGCAGGGGCAGCGCCCATTGTGCTCGGAAGGCCTGTGGAAAAACCCGAGACCATCGCCACTGCCATCAGGATAGGGAACCCGGCAAGCTGGAAAGGCGCTGTAGCGGCAAGGGACGAATCCGGCGGCAGGATAGAGGCTGTCACCGACGACGAGATACTCCGGGCTTACAGCCTGATAGCCTCTCAAGAAGGCATATTCTGCGAGCCTGCATCCGCCTCCTCTTTGGCAGGCGTAATCAAACTCCATAAAGAAGGCTTCCTCAAGCCCGGAGACGAAGTCGTCTGCACCCTCACCGGCCACGGGCTTAAGGATCCGGATACCGTGTTTAAGGTAACAGAGAAGCCCCTGAAGGTAAAGGCCGTCCTGCGCACTGTTCAGGATGCAATTGAGAGGATATTATGAAATATATCGTCATGATTGGCGATGGGATGGCCGACAGGCCGGTAAAAGAACTTGGCGGTAAAACCCCTCTTGAGAAGGCCTTCACGCCCAACATGGACAAACTCGCAAGAGAAGGCACAATCGGCATGGTAAGGACCATCCCGAAAGGCTTCCACCCCGGCTCGGACGTGGCCAACCTGAGCATACTGGGATACGACCCTGCACAGTACTATACCGGCAGGGCGCCTTTTGAGGCCGCAAGCATGGGCGTCGGGCTTAAAGAAAAAGATGTGGCCTACAGGTGCAACCTCGTCACTTTAGGCTATGACAAACAAATGGCAAGGGCGCACATGAAAGACTACTGCGCCGGACATATATCAACCGGAGAGGCCGCAGAACTGATTAAAGAGTTGAACGCATCGCTCGGCTCGGAGGAGATAACATTTTATCCGGGCGTAAGCTACAGGCACCTCATGGTCTGGGCGGGCGGCTCGCTCGGCCCTGAATGCACCCCGCCGCACGACATCCTTGATAAAGAGGTCACGGACTACCTCCCTGTTGGAGAAGGCGAGGAAACCCTCAGGGATTTGATGCTCCGTTCCGTCGGAGTGCTTGAAGCTCACCCGGTAAACAAGAAAAGGGTTGAAAGCGGCAGGAGGCAGGCCAACAGCATATGGCTCTGGGGGCAGGGCAAAAAACCGAGCCTGCCGTCCTTTACCCAAAGATACGGAATTAAGGGCGTAATGGTCTCGGCAGTAGACCTCACAAAAGGGCTCGGCATTTATGCGGGACTTGAGATATTGAAGGTGCCGGGAGTTACGGGCTACCTCGATACAAACTATGTGGGAAAGGCGGAGTATTCGCTTAATGCCCTCGAACGGGTGGACTTTGCGTATATCCACGTGGAGGCGCCGGATGAGGCCGGGCATTCCGGCAATTGTAACGACAAGATAAAGGCGATAGAGGACTTTGACGCCCTTGTCGTGGGAACCGTCCTGAGGGGCATCAAGCCCTTTGATGAGTATAAAATCCTCCTGCTTCCTGACCACGCAACTCCCGTAGAGGCCAGGACCCATACTGAGGAGCCTGTCCCGTTTGTCCTTTACGACAGCAGGCAAAAGAAAGACAACAAGGGCGCGCGGTTTGACGAGACGCTCTCTGAAAGAGACGACATCGTGAGGATAGAAGAGGGTTTCAGGCTTATGGACTACTTTATGAAGGAGGGGTAGGGGGTTGGCTTCACGCAAAATTCTGGTCGTTCAGAAGTACGGCGGCACGTCCGTCGGAAACATAGAACGCATAAAGGCCGTTGCAAAAAGGGTTGCAAGGACTGCCGATGAGGGCAAGGGCGTAGTGGTCGTCGTCTCTGCCATGTCCGGCGAGACGGACAAGCTCATAGCCCTTGCGAACGGCGTTTCATCGTCCCCGCCGGAAAGGGAGATGGACCTGCTGCTTTCCTCGGGCGAACGCATCACAAGCGCGCTTACGGCAATGGCCTTGGAGGAACTCGGCAAGCGGGCCATGGCCTTCACAGGAAGGCAGGTCGGGATTATAACCGACACCCTTCATACAAAGGCCAAGATAGAAAAGATTACCGCCGGCAGGGTGAAAGAGGCGGTGAAAAAGGGAATAATCCCGGTTATTGCGGGCTTTCAGGGCATAACCGAAACCTCCGATGTAACAACCCTCGGCAGGGGCGGCTCAGACCTCACGGCAGTTGCCGTAGCCGCAGCGCTTAAAGCCGACGCCTGCGAAATATACACGGATGTTGACGGCGTTTACACGACCGACCCCAATATCGTGCCAGAGGCCAGAAAGCTCGACAGGATATCGTATGACGAGATGCTTGAACTGGCAAGCCTCGGAGCCAAGGTGCTTCAGACGAGGTCTGTGGAGCTTGCCAAGAAGTACAATGTCCCGCTTGTCGTCAGGTCAAGCTTCAACTACAACCCCGGAACGGTTGTCATTAAGGAGGATGAGGAGATGGAACATGTTGTGGTATCCGGAATCGCATACGACAAAAACCAGGCGAAGATTACGGTTATGGGAGTGCCCGACAGGCCGGGGATAGCGGCAAGGCTCTTCAGTTCCATTGCAGAGGCAGACCTCGTCGTGGACATGATAGTGCAGAACGTAAGCTCCGACGGAAAGGCCACGGACATTTCCTTCACCGTGCCCAAGACGGACAGCAAAAAGGCGCTTAACCTGACCGAAAAGATTGTAAAGGGGCTTAATGCAAAGGGCGTTGCTCTGAGGGACGACATCTCTAAGGTTTCCATTATCGGAGTCGGCATGAGGACGCACTCCGGGGTGGCGGCCAAGATGTTCGCAACGCTGGCAAAGCACAACATCAATATCATAATGATAAGCACTTCGGAGATAAAGGTCTCATGCGTGATAGACGCAAAATACACCGAGCTTGCCGTCAGGGCGCTTCACGATGCCTTCGGCCTGAAGAAAAAATAGGCTTTAAGAAAGACCCCAGACATGCTGCGGATTCTTCTAATAGAGGATGAACCGTCCATACGGCTTGCGCTTAAGGTCTTTTTCGAAGCAAAGGACTACGAAGTGCTGGCCGCGGAAACAGGGGAAGAGGGGATTGATGCTGCGCTTAAGAACCGGCCCGACATAGTCCTCCTTGACCTCAGGCTTCCCGACGCTTACGGCCTGAACATCCTGAAGGAGATAAAGTCCGGCTCGCCGTCAACCGCCGTCTATATAATGACCGCCTTCGGGGAGATTAACGAGGCCATAGAGGCCATCAAACTCGGGGCCGAGAACTATTTCCAGAAACCCATAGACCTCGATGAACTCGGCGCTATAATCGAAAAGAGCTCCGAGATAATAAAACTGCGGCAGGAACTGGCCTTCTGCAGGAAGTCGCCATACCTCATCATAGGAAGGGGCAGGGCTGTGCAGGGACTCATCCACATGGTTAACCTCATGGCTGAAAACCCCTCGACAACCCTCTTGATACGGGGCGAGACAGGGACGGGCAAGGAGCTTGTAGCAAGGAATATCCATTTTCAGAGCATAAAAGGCTCTAATCCCTTCATTGACATAAACTGCGCCTCCATCCCGGAAAATATGATTGAAAGCGAAATGTTCGGGTACGAGGCAGGGGCGTTTACGGACGCAAAGTCGGCAAAAAGGGGGCTGATTGAACTTGCGGACAACGGCACATTGTTCCTTGACGAGATAGGCGATATGCCCCTTGCCGCCCAGAGCAAACTCCTCAGGGTCATAGAGACAAAGGCCTTCCGCCGGCTTGGCGGCACCAGAGATATAAAGGTTGAGGTAAGAATCATTGCAGCCACAAACAAGGACATCGAACAGGCCGTAAAGAACGGGACATTCAGAGAAGACCTGTATTACAGGCTAAACGTAATGCCTGTAACAATACCGCCTCTGAGGGAACGGCCCGAAGACATCCCCCTGCTTGCGGAGTTCTTCCTCATGGAGATAAACAACGCAACCGGAAGGAAGCGCACCGGGTTTGAAAAAGGCGCGATGGAACTCCTCTGCTCCTACAACTGGCCCGGCAATATCAGGGAACTGAGAAACATCATCGAAAGGGCCTCCATACTGGCCCATGGACGGGTTATAAACGCAGAAAATATAGTGCTAAAAAGCGGCACGTCGCCTTCGGCAGCGCCGCCCATTGCAGGGGCAGGACAAAAGATTGAAGATATTGTGCGCTCTCATATCTTTAATGTCCTTGAGTCTACGGCAGGCAACCGGACAAAGGCCGCAAAGATTATGGGAATTTCCCGGTCAACCCTTATAGAGAAGATGAAGGGCTACGATATTCAGAGCCATTAACGCTTCCGTCCTAATATCGGTCAGAGGCGTCCTGTCTTCATACAGCACAAAACAGCCACTCTCCGGCAGAAGATAAACAATCCTTTATTTTCAGGCTCTTTCATCGCCTCCCGCTCTGGCATCTCTTTTGCTATTTTATAGGAAAATTCCCCGGAGGAAAAAGCATGAAAAAGATTTTAGTGGTTGACGATGAGCCGGTGATACTGATGGCCCTTTCCCATCTCTTAAGCAACGAGAACACCGTTGTAATAACGAGCAGCAGAATCGAGGAGGCCGAAGAGGCGCTGGTCAGATACAAATTCGACCTCGTTATCGCTGACATAAGGCTGAGCGGGGTGGACGGCATTGAAGGGCTTGAACTCCTGAGCTACGTAAAGAAAATCAGCCCTGAGACTGCGGTGATTATAATGACCGCTTACGGCTCTGATGAGATGAAGGAAGAGGCCGGCAGAAGGGGCGCTTACCATTACTTTGAAAAACCCATAGACATGGACGACTTGATAAAAATGGTTGAGGAGCTTGATATAGCAGTATCAAAAGACATCTAAAAGGAGGGCAAATGTCTACCCTGAACAAGATATTAATAGTCGACGATTCACACCTTATCCACCAGATGTACAGGCTGATACTTACCCGGTACAAAAACTGCGCCATACTTGACGCCATGAACGGCCTTGAAGCCCTCGACATCCTCTCAAGGGAAGGCGGGATAGAACTCATACTCCTTGACATAAACATGCCCATAATGAACGGCGTGCAGTTCATGGAAAAAATTAAGGCGGACAGGCTTTATAAGGGCATCCCCATCATAGTTATAAGCACCGAGGGCAAGGAGGACGACACGATGAGGGCGCTTAAGTTAGGCGCATGGGGATATGTGGTTAAGCCCTTCAAGCCTGATGTGCTCCACGACCTGATAGAGAAGGTGCTTGCCAAAAAGCCCTCTCCTCTTATGGCGGCAGGCATTAAACACCTACAGGCAAAATAAGGCATTGGACTACTCAGCGCTCATAAAAGACTACATAGACGACGCCAACGTCCACATCGGGGCATTCGACGCCGCGCTGATGGCCTTAGAGCGCGACGGCCTCGACAGGGACCTCATACAGAACACCCTCGGTTCGCTGCACACCCTTAAGGGGAACTCCGGGATGATGGGCTTTGAGTCCCTAAAGACGTACATACATCAGGTCGAAGGCATCCTTAAGGCCGTGGTTGAAGAGAAGTTACCCCTTGAAGGAGTAATGGAGACGCTCCTTGACAGCGCAAACATCATAAGAGACGCCCTTTCGCATTTAGAGGAACACCCCTCTAACCATCCGGACCTCGCCGAAGGCATACTTTCCCTCAAGAATGCCGCCGAGGGAAACGGAAAAGACGCCGGACAGAAGACACTCTCCCTTAAAGCGTATATGGGCTCGAAGACCGACACCATCAAGGTGGACTTCAAGAGGCTCGACGACCTTCTGAACATGGTCGGAGAGCTGGTAATCTTCAAAACGAGGATGAACCAGATAGAGGAAAGGATAAAGCCCGTCCTTGCCTCCAAGCCGCTCATACATGAGCTGCATGAGGGGCTTCAACTCATAGGCAAGACGGTATCCGAGCTTCAGGAAGGCATCATGAAGATACGGATGCTGCCGGTGAAGGTCGTATTTTCCAAGTTTCCAAGGATGGTAATGGACATAGCGCGCTCTCAGGGCAAGCAGGTCGTCCTCTCCTTTGAGGGCGAAGACACGGAGCTTGACAAGACCGTCATTGACGAACTCGGCGAACCCCTGCTTCACATAATAAGAAACGCCATAGACCACGGCATAGAGACCCCGGCGGAACGCATCAATAAGGGCAAAAGCCCTGAGGGCAAAATCATACTTTCGGCCTCTCAGGAATCCAATTACGTAATCATAAGGGTCAGGGACGACGGAAGGGGCATAGACCCGGAAAAGATACGGAGGAAGGCAATAGAGAGGGGCCTCTCAAGCGAGGACGCCTTGCCGGGCAGGGAAGACCTAATGTCTTTTATCTTCATGCCGGGATTTACCACAAAGGAGGAGACCTCGGACATATCAGGCCGGGGCATCGGCCTTGACGTGGTAAGCAGAAACATATCCAGACTGAACGGACAGACGACAGTGGAAAGCGTTTCCGGCAAGGGGAGCGTTTTCACCATTAAACTTCCCCTGAGCCTTGCCATCATACCCGCCCTCATGGCGGAGTCCTCGGGCGAGATATACGCAATACCGATGAGCTCCGTTGACGAGAGTGTAAAGGTGAAAGAGAGCGACATACACATGGTCAACAACCGCGAGGTAATCCGCTTAAGGGACCAAGTGCTGCCCGTTGTCAGAATGAACAGGTTCTTCAACCTCGGCGGCGCGAAGAGGAAAAAGTTCTACCTCGTGGTCGTAAGGAAGGCGGAAAAGCGGCTCGCGCTCGCCGTAGACGGGCTGAGGGGCCAGCAGGAGATAGTAATAAAACCCCTTGACGACACGTTCGGGAAATCAGCCGGGATAGTCGGGGCATCCATTCTCGGCAACGGAAAGATAGTGCTAATCATAGACGCCCTCGCCTTCTGGAGCGGAAACGGCCTCGCAAAGGACAGCGGCGCCGGGCAACAGAAGGCCCCTGAGGGGGAAAGGAGTTAGAAATGGGCGAAATCAATCTACAGGCTTCGGGTCTTGCCGAAGACATCCTCGGTCAGGGAAACGGAGGTCGCGAGGGAGAACTGCACCTCGTGACGTTCAACCTTGGGGAGGAGTACGGCGTGCTTATCAATCAGGTGCAGGAGATAATCAGGGTCGGCAACATGACCGTAGTCCCGAACTCGCCCGCGTACATGGAAGGGGTGATTAACCTGCGCGGAAAGATACTCCCGGTGCTTAACCTGAGGAAAAAGCTGAGGATAAGCGACGAGGGCATCACGAAAAGCTCAAGGATAGTGGTAACCGAGGTAAACGGCAAGGTGCTCGGCCTCCTTGTGGACTCTGTGAGCCATGTGATGAAGGTCAAAGGGGAGTTCGTAGAGGAGGCCCCGGACGAGGTGCTGGAAGTGGATACGGACTACATAACAGGGGTTTGCAAGCTCCCGAACAGGCTTGTCATACTCCTTGACCTCGAAAAACTGCTGAGGAAGGAAAAGCCGGCAGTAATGGAGGAGGAGGAGGCATAAAATGGGAAAAATTAATTGCTGGGACTTTAAGAAATGCGGCAAGGACACGACCGGAGACTGCCCCGCCTACCCCAAGGGCGGCAGGGTCTGCTATCTCGTGGCGGGCACGATGTGCGGGGGCAAGGTGCAGGGGACTTATGCGCTGAAAATCCATAACTGCAGGGACTGCGATTTCTATAAAGGGGTCGTAACGGATAAGAATATTTAGGGATATTAATATATTTCCGACAGGAGGAAACTGACATGAACCTTACAATAGGCAAGAAACTCACTATAGGGCTTGCGATTACGCTCGTCATGGTAACGGCCCTCGGAGGGATTTTTTACTGGTCCTCAAAAAAGGTGGAAAGGATAGAGAAGGAGACCATGGAGCTTGCCAACCTGAACGCCTTCTTTTCCGAACGCACCGTGGACCACCTGAAGTGGATGGACGGGATTTCCTCAGGGATGTTCATCAAGGGCGAGGAATTCAAGGGCCAGCTTGACCCGGAAAAATGCAACCTCGGCAAGTGGATGGGGACCTTCAAGCCGTACTCCGCCGAGTTGAAGGAACCGTTCGACAAGCTCGACGAGCCCCACAGGAGGCTTCACGCCTCCGCGGAAAAGATAATCTCAAAAATGAAAGAAGGACGCAAAGAGGATGCCCGCAAGGTATTTCTCGAAGAGACTGTCCCCTCGGTCGCTTCTGTTCAGGAAAGCCTGAACAGGATGAAAGAGATAATAAAGAAGGACTCGGGGTCTACGGAGGCCGGAATGAAGGCCGTCATCAATAGGGCAAACGTAATCGGCGTGGGGTTCACGGCCTTTTTGATAATATTCTGCATTATCGGCGGGTTCTTCTTCGTAAGGGGCATATCTAAGGGCATAACCTCGCCCATAGACGACATGCTCAAGACAGTCAAGGAGCTTGAAACCGGAAACCTTACCGCAGAGATTACCGCAAAAGGCAGCCACGAGATAAACCAGATAGCGGACGGCTTCAACAGGGTGGTGCGGAGCCTCAGAGACATGATAAAGCAGACGGCGGATTCCACTTACCACGTTGCCCTGTCCGCCGAGAACGTCTCAACCGGCTCTGTCCACATAGCCAACTCGTCTCAGGAGGAGGCCGCTGCCACGGACGAGACCACGGCCTCGATGGAAGAGATGGCAGTCTCCATCTCTCAGGTCTCTAAGAACGCCGAGGCCCTTGCGACAAACGTGGACGAGACGTCCGCCACTATAAACGAGATGGCCGCCTCCATAGAGCAGGTCGGAAAGAACGCGGACATAATGGCCGCCTCCGTAGAGGAGACCTCCGCGACCATAGAGCAGATGCTTTCCTCAATAGACCAGACCGCAAGGAACACTGGAGCGATGACGGATTCCGTCAACGAGACCTCGTTGACAGTGGAAAACCTCCTTGCCTCGGTGGAGCAGATATCCAAAAACACAGAGTCCCTTAAGCACATGGTGACCGAGACCTCAAGCACCATAGAGGAGATGATGCGCACCGTTTCGGAAGTGGCGGGCAAGATAGGCACGGCAAACAAACTCAGTCAGGATGCGTTCAAGGACGCCGAAGACGGCGGGAAGGCCATATACCAGAGCATAGAGAGCCTCCAGAACATCGGCAATACCACGGAAAAGACGATGTCCCTCATCCAGAACCTCGGCAAGCGTTCCGAAGAGATAGGCTCAATCGTGGAAGTCATAGACGAGATAGCCGACCAGACCAACCTCCTCGCCTTGAACGCGGCCATAGAGGCGGCCCGCGCCGGCGACGCCGGACGGGGGTTTGCAGTCGTCGCCGAAGAGATACGGAAGCTCGCCGAACGCTCCATGGAGGCGACTAAGGAGATAAGCTCGGTCATAAAGCAGGTTCAGGCTGAGACCTCCAATGCGGTTAAGGCAACGGAGGAGACTTATAGGGAGGGCAAAGGCGGCATGGCCCTTGCCGCATCAAGCAGGGATGCCTTCACAGGCATAATAGCCGTCGTAAAAGACACCTCGGAGATAATGAACGACATCGCAAAGTCCGCAGCCGAGCTGAACAAGGCCACGGGTCAGGTCATGAAGTACATTGTGGACATGAATTCCTCTACCGAAGAGGTCACAGGCGCGGTCAAGGCGCAAGCCGGAAGCACGGGCAACATCAGAAACGCCATAGAGAAGATGAACAGGCAGGTCCAGCAGGTCAACATTGCGACCAAGGAGCAGGCGATAGGCGGCAAGCAGATACGGGAGACCGTGGAGCGCATGAAGACCGCAGTGCAGGAGGTGGGCATAGCGGTCAAGGAGCAGGTGGGCGGAGCAAGGCAGATAGCGCAGTCCGTGGAGACGATGAACACCATGACGCGGGACGTGGCAAACGCCACGGCGGAGCAGAAGTTAGGCGGCGAGACCATCGTCAAGGCGATGGAGGGCATGAGCCACATAGCCACGGAGAACCTCAAGCTTTCGGGCGAGATGAAGACCACGGCGGACGACACCCTGTTTCAGATAGAGAACCTCCAGTACATCATAAGCAACTTCAGAATCCACACAAACGGAAACCAGAAATGCTGGGAACTACTCCGCTGCCCGGATACCGCAAGGCAGAAGTGCCCGGCCTACAAATCTACAGAGGACAGGTGCTGGCTCATAACCGGCACATGGTGCAAGGGCGTCCAGCAGGGCGATGCGCGCTCCAAAATCAAAAACTGCATGACCTGCGAGGCATTCAAGGTGATACAGGGGCTGGCGGTTTAACGAAGAAATGGACGACACACAGTATCTGCTCGATGAACTGAAGAACCCCGACTGGTGGGTAAGGAGGAACGCCATCAAAGGTCTCCTTACCCGGCCAGAGGACGCTTATCTCCCATTTCTGGAATCCGCGCTCAGAAACCACGAAGACGCCACACTGAGAAACGCCTCCATGGAGTTTTTCAAGGCGATGGGAAGCAGGGCATTGCCATCCCTCATCCGGCTGATAGGAGACGACGCAGACGAGGAGGCAAGGCTCTTCGCCGCCAACCTCTTGGGCGACATAAGGGACGGGACCGCCCTGTCCGTTCTCATGCCGGCACTCAAAGACCCTGACACCAACGTAAGGATAGCAAGCGCAGAGGCCCTCGGCAAGATAGGTTTGCCAAGTGCAATAGCCGCGCTGAGCGGGGCGCTTGAAGACGAGCCTTGGGTCGCACAGGCCGCAATAAACTCAATAGGCGAGATAGGCGGAGAATCAGCACTTGAGGTCCTCTATAGATGCGTTGAAAAAGACACGTACAGGGGCATGGCGTTTGAAGCCATCGAGAGGGCCGGAAACTCCAAGTCCATAAGGTGCCTTACGGCATTTGTGGATAAGGATGACATGAGGGAACTGGCGCTCAAGGCCGTAGTGAACATCTCCGAGAGGGAAAAAACAAGGCCTGCGCCCGGGTATTTCACCGCAATGGTTCCCATGCTCATAGAGCTTCAAGGCTCACCCCGTCCGGATATCGGAAGGGCGGCCCTTATAGCGCTTAGTTGGTCCGCGGATGCAAAAGGGATTCCGTACCTCGTGGATGCCCTGAGCAACGATGAGCTTCAGGAGTACGCCATCGGCGGCCTCATGGACATAGGCAGGAAAGCGGCGCCGGCAATCATAGATGCGCTTAAAGACACCGGGCGGCTGCAAAGATGTGTCCTTGCCAAGATGCTTTCCATGCTCGGAGAGCAGGCGGCGCTGGTGCAGTTTGCCGAGGACAACGACCCGGAAGTCAAGGTAGAAGCCGTCCTTGCCCTTGGCCGCATTCCTACGCAACGGTCCGTGCTGCTGCTGTCCAAAATGCTGTCAGACCCTGAAGAGGAAATCAGATCCGCGGCCAAGCGGGCCATTGAAGACCTCAAGAGAATAATGTGACGGATACGCCCGGAAAAGACATGTTCATGTCGGACGAACAGTTCGGTCTCCTTAAAGACCTTATAGCAAGGGAATTCGGCATAGTAATGAAAGGGGACAAGCGCCTCACCCTGCATACTAAAATCTCCCACAGGCTGAGCATACTGGGCATGCAGTCCTACGGCGACTATTGCAGATACGTCTCCTCCGAGCCATCCAAAAAGGAGCTCTATAACATCGCATCGCACATCACCAACAACGAGACTTATTTCTTCAGGGAAAAGCACCAGCTTAATGTCTTCTCCGAGCTTCTGAACGACATCAAAAGATACAGGCAGAAGAAAAACCAGAACAGGGTCAGGGTGCTTTCCGCAGGATGCTCAAGCGGAGAGGAGACTTATACGCTAAATATCCTGCTCATGGAGAGCGGCCTTTTCGCTTGGGGTTGGGACGTAATCGTCGAAGGGATAGACGTAAGCAGCGCCGCCCTTAAAAGGGCAAAAAGCGCGGAGTACACGAAAAACTCCTTCAGGATGCTTAACGGGAATCATGAGTTCGCAAAGAAGTACTTCGACCATGCTGATGACAAGTTCATCCTGAAAAAACCGTACAGGAACAATGTCGGGTTTTTGCACGCAAACGTCCTCCAGCCCGGCGCATTCGAGGGCATAAGCGACGTTGACGTCATATTCTGCAGAAACATACTCATATACATGAGCGACGAGGCGCTCGAGAGGATTGCCCTTAACTTCTATAACTGCATCTCGGACCGCGGCTACCTCATACTCGGCTCCTCCGAGAGCCTGCTCCAGAGGACCGAGCTGTTCGTCCCGGAATACAGGAACGGAATCATCCTTTACAGGAAAAACCCTAATCCCCCCTCTGCCCTCCGTCAGGAGTGACTATTAATGCCTGATAGCCGCCGCACAAGGGTTTTAATCGTTGACGACTCGCCCTTTGTGCGCAAGGCCCTTCTCAGGATATTCGAGCGGGAACCCTCTATAGACGTGGTCGGTGCGGCGCGCAACGGCAAGGAGGCGCTTGAGAAGACCCTGCTGCTTAAGCCCGACGTAGTAACCCTCGACATCATGATGCCTGTGATGGACGGCATAGATACCCTTAAGGCAATCATGGAGCGCTATCCTGTTCCGGTGCTCATACTTTCCCAATTCACCCACGAGGGGGCCGAACTCACCTTGAAGGCGCTTGAACTGGGCGCCATGGATTTCGTAGATAAGTCCTCCACCGGAATTATGGATTTCCTTTCCCTTGCCAACGAGATTGTCACAAAGGTCAAGGCAATATCCCGCAGCAAACCGGTGAGACTCGCGTATGAGTCCTCTCATACCCTAAAATATGCTTCGCGCGGGATAGTAGATGTCGTTGCCATAGGCGCATCCACAGGAGGGCCGCCCGCGCTTCAGATGATACTTCAGAAATTCCCGAAGGACATTACTTTCGGCATTCTTATTGTCCAGCACATGCCAAAAGGTTTTACAGCCTCACTTGCGGCCCGGCTCGACTCCCTATGCGCATTCCGCGTCAAGGAGGCGGAAGAAGGAGACAAAATAGAGCACGGCCTTGCATTGGTCGCCCCATCAGGGCTTCATATGAAGGTCGGGAAGGGAGCAGGCTCGGTAAGGCTCGATGTAGAGCCTCTTAATGCCATTCACAGACCCTCTGCCGATGTGCTCTTCAGGTCAGTTTCCGACTCTTACGGCAGCCGCTCAATCGGGGTCATACTAACCGGAATGGGAGCGGACGGAGCAAAAGGCATTGTTGCAATAAAAAACGCTGGGGGTAAAACCATTTCACAGGACGAAGCAACGTCCACCATCTTCGGCATGCCGAAGGTTGCGATAGAAAGCGGCAAGGTTGACAGGGTGCTGCCGATTACCGAAATAGCGGAAGAGATACTAAGGAGTTCATAAGTATGAAGAATTAACCATCAAATCCCTCCTAACCTCCCTTTGCCAAAGGGAGGGAATTTACCCCTCTTTAGCAAAGAGGGGCGAGGGGAGATTTTATAACACGCCAGTTCAATGAGGAAGCGGGAGCTATGACGGGAGCGTCAGCCGCACCGTAGTGCCCTTCCCTTCGGTACTGGAGACTTCCATGTTGCCGCCGTGGTTGTCCATAATCTTCCTGCATATAGCAAGGCCAAGCCCGGTGCCTTCCTTGCGCGTGGTGAAGAACGGGTCGAACACCTTTTCGATATTTTCCTTCTTTATCCCGGAGCCGTCGTCCTTGACTGTTATGACCACACTGCGGCCTTCCGTATCCCCCTCTACGGATATGCCGATATTGCCGCATCCGGAGTTCAGGCTGTTGTCAATAAGGTTCAGGAATATCTGCATGAGCTTATCAGCGTCCGCCCTGACCGAGGTCAAAGCCGGAACCTTCAAGTTGAAGACCGCCTTATCGCTCTTGACCATAATATAGCGCTCAATCTTTTCCATGAAGACGCCTAAATCCACCTCGGTGATATTGAGCTTTGAGGGACGGCTGTAAAGCAGCAGTTCCTCTATGAGGTTCTTCATCCTCTGGGTCTCCTTAAAGACCGCCTGTATCAGTGCCTGATGTTCCGGGGACTTTATGTCCCTTCCTAATATCTGAACAAGGGAGGATATGCCGAAAAGCGGGTTCCGTATCTCATGGGCGACGCCTGCGACCACCTTGCCCATCGCATCAAAATGCTGTCTCTTCCTCACCTCGGCCTGAAGCCTCTTTATCTCTGTAAGGTCCCTGAACACAACGACAATCCCTTCATGCCCGCTTGCGCCGAGCAGGGGGGAACTGTTGAAGCCCACGGGGATAATCTCATCCATGCGCCGGATTTCCACCTCGCGCCCGATGCTTTCATGTACGACGAGAAAATCCGATGCCTCGGGCAGGACATCTAAAAGCCGCATTCCGACGGCATAGTCCTCCACCTTCAAAATCTTAAAGCCGGACGGGTTCAGCTTTACTATGCAGCCCTCCCTGTCAAGAACGATTATCCCCATGCCCATGTTGTTGAAAACGGCATCTGAAAACTCCTTCTGTTTTTTGAGCTCGTTGTGTATCTTGGCCGTATTCAAAGCAGCGGCGGCCTGTACGGCAAAAAGCAGAAGGACGGCCTTTTCCGAGTCCGTCATGAAGAAGTCCTTTTTCTTAAACAGCGTCAGGCAGCCGTATATCGCGCCCTCAAATTTCATCGGCACGGCTGCTGCATAAAGAAAGCCGTACTCCGCTATCAGCGCCCTAAGGCAGGTTGCATCGCCTGTCTTTACAGTCTCAACTGGCCGGTCCTCCAATATGGCCCTGCCGACAAAAGAGTCCTCTACGACAATCGCATCCGGCACAAGCCCCATGTCTATGCCAAAGGCATTTTTCAGATGCAGCTCTCCGTTTTCGTCCCTGAGCCAAAGTATTGCGGCGTCCATGTTTGCAAAGGCCGCTGCGGATGAAACCACGGACTTTGTAAGCTCAGTGATGTCAAGGGACTGTATCCTTTCAACGGAAATGTCATGAAGCTTTATGAGGCTGTTTATGTCCTCTGTTTTGGATTCAATCAGCCTCTGGCTTTCTATTGCAGAGGCAATTTCAGAGGTAAGGATTTCAAGGGAATAGAGCAAAGGCTCTGTCAGTCCCCCGTCCCTGCCTGCTATCAAAACGCCTATCACAGGGAACGCATTGCAGTGAAGGCAGCCGTAAATCTTCTCTTTGCCTGCCACGGCCTGAGGGCTTCTGCAAAGCGTGCCGCTTATTATCCAACACCTTTCCTCCGCACCTGAGAAGGCAGGGCAGTCTTCATGCATGCAGAGGTTTATCTCCCTGCACCGCTTCCTCTGATGGGAAAGAATGGGTATTATGGCGATATTGCCGTACGAAGCGGGCAGGTTTATCTCAGCGCAAGTCCTTATCGCTGGCCTTGCCTGCCTAATGGCCTTTGCAAAGGGGTGGTCTCCTGCGAGGGGTATTTCCATGGCGCAAAGACCGTTTTCTATGTTTTTTTTGTACTCCTGCTGAAGCATCCCTGTCTCCTTGTCCACAAGGCACAAGACCGAGTACTTATAACCCATGCTGTTCGTAACGGCGGCCATGAAACGCCCGATTATCTCTTTCAGGCTGATATCCCCCCTGAATACCTCTGAGGAGAGTCCGGCAATCACCTCAAGCTCCGATGTCCTCTGCCTGACGGTTGTTTCCAGTTCCGCCTGCGACTTCTCAATCCTCCCGGCCATGTGGTTGAAGGTGTCTGCCATAAGCGCGGTCTCGTCGCTGCTTTGGAGTTTGACCCTGTAGCCGAAATTGCCGGCCATCAGGGCCTCGGCCCCTTTTGTGAGCGAATCTATCGGCCCGATGACCAGCTTTCTAAGGACTATGACAAGAAATATCTCGCTCGTAAGTCCCAGCAATATCGCAAAAAATATAATGCGAATGGCTGTTTCCTTAGTCTCTTTCTTAGCGCTTTCCATAGAGACCTTTGCTATAATCATGCCCCTTGTTTTATCCGCAGGGTTATGACAGGAGGCGCAGGCTTTTTCGTTCTCAAGGGGCATGTAGAATATGAGGCTGTCTCCGGACTCCGCGGACGCCTCCTTCATGCCGGAGAAAATCTCCCGAGGAGCGGACATGCCGGTTTTGAAGGCAGGCTCGCCGTCAGGGCCCAGAACTCCGATTTGCATCGCGGGGTTTTCGTCGTTTAGCTCTTTAATGTGTTGAATCACGGGTTCGGCCCTTCCGTCAAGCATGTAGAACCTTACCTGCTTTGCCGCAATGCCGGCCAGACTTGAAGAATATTCCTTGTAGTGGCTGAGGATAATTTCGGATTCTCTTTTTACAATCAGAAAGGTAAGGATGCCGAAGAAGAAAACTACTCCGGCAAGCAAAATCCAGAAGAATTTTACTCCAAGCCTCGTCTTAATGCCCCCACGCTCCCATCTGCCCCTTTTTTTTTATTTTTTCACGGGGCAGTCAACGGTTTAATATTTTTTAGCTTATCATATTATAACATTAATTTATGTAGTATAGTTTTAATTTATATAGCAAAACATTTACTTATAGGGGAAACGTGAAAAATTTGCAATTTTCACACCCGATTGCCCTTATTTTTAAGTTATTGAAAATCCGTAAATTTGTCAAGGGAAAAATCCGCCATGTTATCCCTGTGGTTTAATTCTATTTCTAAAGGTTCAAAAGGTTCAAATAAAAGCCGGGCCGCCGCCCAAAAATGAATCTTTACAAATCCCGGTGTAACCTGATAGAATATTTTTTACCTCAGGAGAGGTGGCCGAGCTGGTCGAAGGCAGCCGCCTGCTAAGCGGTTGTGGGGATAAAACCTCACCCAGGGTTCGAATCCCTGCCTCTCCGCCAGTGGTTTGTAGAGAGGGCATTTAAAAACATTAAGGAGGCTTTGATGAAAGGGAAAGTAGTTGCACTGGTGGTTGCTGGTTCGCTTGTGTTCGGTCTTGGCGCATGCAAGAAGAAGGAAGAGGCTGCGCCTGTAGGGCAGGCCCCTGCCGGTCCTGCAGTAATGATGCCGCCTCAGGCCCCTGAGATTATGGTGCCTGATTCGGTGAAGGTAATGTGGTCTGCCGTGAAGATGACAATCGAGGATAAGTCTAAAAAGAGCTCTCAGGATGTGACCGTCAAACTCGGCTCGGATTACAGGATACCGGGTTCAACCATGACGGTAAAGGTCGGAGATTTCCTTCCGGATTTCAAGATGGAGGGGTCTGTCATAACCTCGGCCTCGGACCAGCTCAATAACCCGGCCGTGAGGGTCGTAGTGTTTGATGGAGATAAGGAGATATTCAAGGGCTGGCTGTATTCCAAGTTCCCTGCAATCCATCCTTTCCAGCATGAAAGATATGGGCTTACCCTGAAGGACGGTGTCAAGGGTAAGGGGTAAAAGCGCCCATAGCTCAGCTGGATAGAGCGTCGGACTACGAATCCGCAGGTCGGGGGTTCGAATCCCTCTGGGCGCGTGGAAACTTCCTCGCTAAGTCAGTGAGGTTGGATTATAAAGAGGGGCCGGAAACGGCCCCTCTTTTGTTTCCCCTGCTGTTGCTCCTTGCAAAAATACTTTAAAAACAGCATGTTATATCAATTTTCGCCGGTTTCCATAACCCCTTATGAGGATTATAAGAAAATTTAATATTTCAATTTTAATTTTTGTATTGAAAAAACTCCCCCTTAGGCCATATCATTGAGTGCTTTAGGCACAATTCCATTCATGTGAACATGTGAATACGTGCGTGAATTACCAGCAAGGGAATTTATTTTCTAAAAAGGGGGCTTTCATGAGACTTGTTTTACTTGGCGCACCCGGTGCCGGGAAGGGCACGCAGGCAAAGAAGCTGATAGAAAAGTACGGAATCCCTCAGATATCCACCGGCGATATCCTGAGACAGAATGTTGCCGAAGGCACGCCGCTCGGCAAGGAGGCAAAGGGTTACATGAACGCAGGCAAGCTTGTGCCGGATGAGGTTGTGCTCGGCCTCGTCAAGGACAGGCTTAAGAAGGACGACTGCAAGAAGGGCTACATACTGGACGGCTTCCCGAGAAACACCGCCCAGGCCGAGGCCCTCGACAAGATACTTGATTCCCTCGGCATATCCCTGACCGGCGCTATAAGCGTTGATGTGCCTCTCGGCGACCTGATGAAGAGGCTCACCGGCAGAAGGACTTGCAAGGGTTGCGGCCAGATGTACAACATTTACTTCTCCACCGCTAAGAAAGAGGGCGTCTGCGACAAATGCGGCGGGGCCCTCTACCAGAGGGACGACGACAAGGAAGAGACGATTAAAAAGCGGCTCGATGAGTACGAGGCAAAGACCGCCCCGCTTATCGGCTACTACAAAAATAAGGGAATTTTGAAATCTATTGCCGGTACCGGCGGCATAGACGATATCTTTGCCGAGGTTTGCGCCGCGGCCGAGGGGAAATAAACGGTAAAGGTCTAAGAACAAACCAAATCCGAAAAAGGAGGAATGTAGATGGCACTTGTTAATCCGCATGGTAAGAAGAAAAAGCTGATGCCGCTTATACTTGAGGGCAATGAGCTTTCCGAGGAGAAGAAAAAGGCTAAGACCCTTACGCAGGTGAGGACGGCATCGAGGGAGACGGGCGATATCATAATGCTCGGTATCGGCGGGTTCACACCGCTTGAGGGCTTTATGGGGCACGACGACTGGAAGGGGGTCTGCGACAAATACCTGATGGCGGACGGCACCTTCTGGCCTATCCCGATTACCCTTTCCACCTCGGAGGGCCAGGCCGACAGCATCAAGAAGGGTCAGGAAATCGCCCTCGTGGACGAGGAGTCCGGCGAGGCAATGGCCACGATGAAGGTCACTGAGAAGTACAAGATAGACAAGGAGCATGAGTGCAAGCAGGTCTTTAGGACAACGGATATGGAGCACCCGGGCGTTGTCATGGTCATGAAGCAGGAGGCCGTGAACCTCGCAGGCCCTATAAAGGTCCTAAGCGAAGGGACTTTCCCGAAGGACTACAAGGGCGTATACATGAGGCCTGACGAGACGAGGAAGATGTTTGAGATGAAGGGCTGGAACAAGGTTGCCGCGCTTCAGCTCCGCAACCCCATGCACCGCTCCCACGAGTACCTTGCAAAGATAGCCATCGAGACCTGCGACGGCGTCCTCATCCACCAGCTTCTCGGCAAGCTCAAGGCCGGTGACATACCGGCAGATGTGAGGGTCAAGGCAATAGACACGCTCGCTGAGCACTACTTTGTGAAGGATACCTGCATTCAGGCAGGCTATCCCCTTGATATGAGATACGCAGGGCCGAGGGAGGCCCTCCTCCATGCCCTCTTCAGGCAGAACTACGGCTGCAGCCACATGATAATCGGCAGGGACCATGCCGGCGTTGGAGAGTACTACGGCCCGTTCGACGCTCAGAAGATATTCGATGAGATACCCGATGGAGCGCTTGAGACGGTGCCCCTTAAGATAGACTGGACATTCTACTGCACAAAGTGCGACGGAATGGCCTCTATGAGGACCTGCCCGCACGGCAAGGAAGACAGGATGCTTCTAAGCGGAACGAAGCTCAGGAAGATGCTCTCAGAGGGCACGGAAGTCCCGGACCACTTCAGCAGGCCGGAGGTCTTGAAGATACTTCAGGCGTACTATCAGGGGTTGACGGAGAAGGTCGAGATAAAGACCCATAAGTATTCAGAGGGCGCATAACTATAGAAATGCCGTTTGACGGTTGATTTCAGCGGGAGAGGGGGTGACGGTAGCAAGCAACAGTTTTTTTGATTTACGGTTGTTAAGAAAAATTAATAAGGAGGTTTGAAAAATGCCGAGTTTTGTGATTGCAGAGAAATGTGACGGATGCAAAGCTCAGGACAAGACCGCATGCCAGTACATATGCCCCAATAACCTGATGACACTCAACAGGGACCTTATGAAGGCATACAATCAGGAGCCGGAACAGTGCTGGGAGTGCTACAACTGCGTTAAGATATGTCCTCAGCAGGCAATGGAGGTCAGGGGTTATGCAGACTTTGTTCCGCTCGGAGGCAACGTCATTCCGCTGAGGGGCTCGGACAGCATAATGTGGACGGTTAAATTCCGTAACGGAAAGCTGAAAAGGTATAAGTTTCCCATCAGGACCACTCCTGAGGGTTCCGTTGACCCTTATGCCGGCAAACCTGAAGCCAAGCTTGACGGCCTCAGAAAGCCGGGCTTTTTCACTCATCAGGGCGCAGGCAAGACCATGCCTACGATAAAGAAATAAGGAGGGATGATAATGGAAAAAGAAGCTTGTACTTTTTCGTATTGTACGAAGCCTGAGATAATTCAGGTTGATACCGACCTCCTGATAGTCGGCGGCGGCATGTCAGCATGCGGCGCGGCATTTGAGGCGGTTAGGTGGGCGGATGCGATAGAGAAGGCCGGAAAAGGCAAAATAAAGATAACCCTCGTTGACAAGGCTGCTATGGACAGAAGCGGCGCAGTGGCAATGGGCCTTTCGGCTATCAACACATACATGGGCGAGAATGACCCGGCAGCTTATGTCAAGTATGTCAGGGACGACCTGATGGGCATAATCAGGGAAGACCTCGTATACGACCTCGGAAGGCACGTTGACGATTCAGTTGAGGAATTCGAGGACTGGGGACTTCCCATATGGAAGAAGGACGAAGGCGGCCACACGCTTGACGGCGCGCAGGGAGCGCCCAAGCTCTCTGCTGGCGGGAAGCCTGTCCGTTCCGGCAAGTGGCAGATAATGATAAACGGCGAGTCCTACAAGGTGCTCGTTGCAGAGGCGGCAAAGAAGGCCCTCGGAATGGATAACATCTACGAGAGGGTGTTCATCGTCAAATACCTCCTCGACGAGAAGGTTCCCAACAGGATAGCTGCTGCCGTCGGCTTCTCGGTAAGGGAGAACAAGGTTTATATATTCAAGGCCAATGTCATTCTCTCAGGCTGCGGCGGTGCGGTTAACGTCTTCAGGCCGCGTTCGGTAGGCGAGGGACAGGGCAGGGCATGGTACCCGGTATGGAACTCCGGCTCCGGCTATGCCCTCGGCATTCAGGTGGGCGCAGAGCTTACGATGATGGAAAACAGGTTCGTGCCTGCAAGGTTTAAAGACGGCTACGGCCCTGTCGGTGCGTGGTTCCTTTTCTTTAAAGCCAAGGCCACAAACGCCGCCGGCGAA
Organism: Thermodesulfovibrionales bacterium; assembly: GCA_030682405.1. Taxonomy (GTDB): domain Bacteria; phylum Nitrospirota; class Thermodesulfovibrionia; order Thermodesulfovibrionales; family JdFR-86; genus JAUXOF01. Next base: position 32,536 of record JAUXOF010000041.1, on the reverse strand, counting down.
GACTACTGCGTAGGCGAGAACTTTGAGGCGACAAAGAAGCTCTACAGCCCGTATGCAGAGAAGATGGGCACCGCCATCCGTAACCACATGATGATGATGGACATGAAGGCGGGCAAAGGCCCCATCCTCATGAACACTCATCACGCAATGGCAGAGCTTGCAAAAACGATGGACGCAAAGCAGATAAAGCACCTTGAGGCAGAGGCATGGGAAGACTTCCTCGACATGTGCATCGGCCAGGCCGGAGTGTGGGCAGGCATGAACATAGAGCCTGACAAGACGCCCTCCGAGATTATGCCCACTGAGCCGTATCTCTTAGGCTCTCACGCAGGCTGCGCAGGGTTCTGGGTCAGCGGCCCGGAGGACCTCGGCGCACCCGCAGAATGGAACTGGGGCTATAACAGGATGTCAACTGTGAATGGCCTCTTCATGATGGGCGACATCTGCGGCGCATCAGGTCATAAATTCTCCTCCGGCTCGCACGCCGAGGGCAGGATTGCGGCAAAGGCCGGACTTGCTTTCATCCTTGACAACAAGGACTTCAAACCCACGGTGACGAAGTCGCCGGACGAGCTTGCGGGAGAGTTATACATGCCGTTCGAGGTATACGAGAAGCATAAGACATACTCGACCGCGCCTGAGGTAAACCCCAACTACATCAAGCCGAAGATGGTTCAGATGAGGCTCCAGAAGATATCCGACGAGTACTTTGGCGGCATTGCCACATGGTACATGACCTCAAAGACGATGCTCGATAAGGGCCTTGAACTCCTCCAGATGCTCAAAGAGGACGCCGAAAAAACAGGCGCAAAGGACCTCCATGAGCTTATGAGGGCTTGGGAGAACTACCACAGGATATGGTCTGTCGAGGCGCATGCAAGGCACATACTCTTCAGGGAAGAGTCCAGATACCCCGGTTACTATTACAGGGGCGACTACCTTGCAATCGACGACAAGAACTGGAAGTGCTTTGTCAACTCAAAGTACGACCCGAAGACCGGCGACTGGAAGTGCTTCAAGAAGGACTACGTCCAGCTTGTAGCAGACTAATCTCGGTCTATAGAGACTTTAAAAAAGAGGGGCGCAGATTCTGCGCCCCTCTTTTTTTGAGCTTAAGAAGGACGGTATCGTCAGGGTGATTACTGGCTGGGACATGGACGGCGCGGAGAAAAAATATTGGAGAAGGCATAGGGAGGACTAAATGGAAACTAAAAAGAAAAAAATATCCACAACGGAATATTCAGATAAATCCCTGCTTGTCCCCCCCAAAATCCCCCTAATAGCCCCATTAAAAATAAAAATAGCCCAAAATAGCCCAAAATGATGATAATTTAAGGGGCGTTTGTGTATAATCATAGACCTGCAAAAAGTCCTGTGCAAGGAAATGAGGAGGCTTGAAAATGTCTGAACGGAAAGGTGTTTTGGTAATAGGTGGGGGCATCAGCGGCCTGACTGCCGCGCTTGAGTTGGCAGAGACGGGGTGCGATGTCTTCATAGCGGAGAAGAATCCCTACTTGGGAGGCCGTGTGGCGCAGCTTAACAAGTATTTCCCTAAGCTCTGCCCGCCTACCTGCGGCCTTGAGATGAACTTCAGGAGGATAAAGGAAAACGGCAGGGTCAAGTTTTTCACTCAGGCCGGGGTGGAGAAGATATCAGGGCAGGAGGGAAACTACGATGTGACCCTTAAGGTCAATCCCCGCTACGTCAACGACAGGTGCACGGGCTGCAATGCATGCGCCGAGGCGTGTCCGGCGGAAAGGCCCAATGACTTCAACTTCGGCATGGACAAGACGAAGGCCGCCTACCTGCCTTTTGACCAGGCGTTCCCCTTTAAATATGTAATAGACGACAAGCACTGCAAGGCCAACTGCGGCAAGGCGTGCCTTGAGGCCTGCAAGTACGGGGCCATAGACCTCGGCATGAAGGCCGAGACGGTTACCCTCAACGTAGGCTCCATAGTGGTTGCCACCGGCTGGAACCTTTACGACTCCACCCGGATGGACAATCTGGGGTTTGGAAAGGTTAAAAACGTCATCACAAATATGATGATGGAGAGGCTGGCCTCCTCAAGCGGGCCGACAAAGGGCAAGATAGTGCGCCCATCGGACGGCAAGGCGGTAAGCAATGTGGCGTTCGTGCAGTGCGCGGGCTCAAGGGATGAAAACCACCTTGCGTACTGCTCATACATATGCTGCATGGCGTCTCTTAAGCAGGTGACATACATCAGGGAACAGTACCCGGAGTCCAAGGCAAAGATTTTCTACATAGACATCAGAACCCCCGGAAGGTACGAGCAGTTTTACTGGAAGGTCAGGGACGATGCGAACGTGAGCTTCCTAAAGGGCAAGGTCGCAAGGATTACCGAGGATGAGGCAACCGGCGACGTGATAGTGGAGGCCGAGGACATCCTTTCCGGCAGGAAGATAAAGGAGAGTTTCGATATGGTGGTGCTTGCAGCAGGCATGGAGTCTTCTCTTAAGGAGTCCAGGCTGCCTGAGATGTCGTATACAGAGGACGGCTTCATACTGCCGTCCAAGCTGAAAAAAGGGATTACAGCCGTTGGCACGGCAAAAAGTCCGGTGGATGTCCAGCGCTCCGTGCAGGATGCAACAGGGGCTGCGCTCAAGGGCATCCAGAGTCTGGTGAGGAGGTAGGCAATGGAGAAAAAATACGGCGTATACATATGTAAGGGCTGCGGTATCGGTGAGTCTGTAGATATGCAGAAGCTGATTGCGCAGGCTGCAAAGGCGGCGAAGCTGCCAGCCGATAAGATTAAGACCCACGACATACTCTGCAGCCCCGAGGGCATTGCCCTTATAAGTGCGGATATGAAGGATGGGGGAGTCAACGCCATGACAATAGCGGCATGCTCTCCGAGGGTCAAGTACGAGGAGTTCAATTTCCCCGGCTGCGTGGTCTCAAGGATTAACCTGAGGGAATTGCTCTCATGGAATCAGACCCCCAACACCGCGGACACCCAGAACCTTGCCGAGGATTACGTCAGGATGGGCGCTATCAGGGCGCAAAAGAGCGAAGTGCCCGAGCCCAACATCCTGCCTGATTTATCCAAGACCATCCTCGTCATCGGCGGCGGAATAACCGGTTTGACCGCAGCGCTTGAGTCTGCAAATGCCGGTTATCAGGTTGTGCTTGTGGAGAAAGAGGCAGAACTCGGGGGCTGGGGCGCAAAGCTTTATAAGCAGACCCCAAGGGAGTACCCGTACGACAGGCTCGAGGAGCCTGCGGTTATAGCAAAGATAAAGGAAGTTCAGGGCAACGGCAATATAAAGGTCTACACATCCACCACGGTGGAGAAGACCGAAGGCCAGCCCGGGCTTTACGACGTGACCCTGAGGAAAAACGGCGGTTCCGAGACGATAATAAAGGCCGGAGCGATAGTGCTTGCCGCTGGGTGGAAGCCCTATGACGCGACAAGGCTCACGCATCTCGGCTACGGGCTTCCCAATGTCGTAACCAGCGTTGAGTTTGAGGAGATTGCAAAGAAGGGCAAGATAACAAGACCCTCTGACGGCAAGGAGGCAAAGAAGGTCGCATTCATACAGTGCGCGGGAAGCCGCGACCCGGAACACCTCCCTTACTGCTCGTCATTCTGCTGCGCCACATCCCTAAAGCAGGCCAAGTACGTCAGGGAGAAGAATCAGGACGCCATGGTGTTCATATATTATAAGGACATAAGGACTCCCGGACAGACAGAGCTCTTTTATAAGAACATGCAGAACGATGCCGGCGTCCTTTTGACAAAGGCCGACGTTACCGGCATCAGCGAGGCCGGAGGCGGCAACCTTTTTGTCGAGGCTGAAAACACCTTCCTCGGCGAGAAGATAAAGGTGGAGGCCGACCTCGTTGTGCTCGCAATAGGCGTGGTGCCTGCCACGGCAGCGCCCCAGCAGTATCTGGATAAGCTTGCAGTGGAGGGCAAAAAGGGCGATGAGGCCAAAAAGACGTTTCTTGAGTCCACGGCCAAGCCAGAGATGCTCCTTAACCTTGTGTACAAGCAGGGGCCGGAGATACCTACGCTTGAGGGCGCTTACGGGTTTGCGGACTCCAACTTCATATGCTTCCAGTATGAGACGAGAAGGACGGGCATATACGCGGCGGGATGCATCAGGCAGCCCATGAACATGGCGGATGCGGCGGACGACGCAGCAGGAGCGGCGCTTAAGGCGATACAGTGCCTTGAGCACGTCTCTCAGGGCATAGCGGTGCATCCGAGGGCATGGGACGCCTCGTTCCCCGACCCCCTCATGACGAGGTGCACGTCTTGTAAGAGGTGCACGGAGGAATGCCCCTTCGGCGCGATAGAGGAGGACGCAAAGGGGACGCCCTTTTTCAAGATTAACCGCTGCAGAAGGTGCGGCACGTGCATGGGGTCATGCCCTGAAAGGATAGTCTCCTTCAAGGACTACCATGTAGACATGATAGGCTCGATGATAAAGTCACTGGACGTTCCTGATGAGGGTATCAGGATTATATGCCTTGTGTGCGAAAACGATGCGTACCCGGCGCTTGATACGGCAGGGTTTAACCACATACAGATGCATCCGGGCATCAGGTTCATACCCGTCAGGTGTCTCGGCTCGACGAACCTCGTATGGGTGGCCGATGCCTTCTCAAGGGGCATAGACGGCCTTCTGCTCTTGGGCTGCAAGTTCGGGGAGAACTACCAGTGCCATTTCGTAAAAGGCAGCGAGCTTGCGGATTACCGCTTCAGCAAGGTTCAGGAGACGCTCGACAAGCTTCAGCTTGAGGCAGACAGGTGCAATCTCATGCAGGTGGCAATAACGGATTATGACAAGCTGCCGGACATGATAAACGAGTTCATAAAGAAGGTAGAGGCTTTTGGCCCCAATCCGTTTAAGGGAATGTAGAGAAGGGTCTATGACCCTGTTAATCTTAATCAGAGTAACACATAGGGCACGGCCCTATCCGAGATAGGAGGTATATTAAGGATGGCGGAGCAGATAGTAAAGCCGGATTTAAAATTCATCAACGACGTGATAGCAGCGGGCGGGGAGTCGCTTAAAAAGTGCTTCCAGTGCGCCACGTGCTCTGTAGTCTGCAACGTGACGCCCGATGACAGGCCGTTTCCGCGCAAGGAGATGGTGCATGCCCAGTGGGGGCTTAAGGACAGGCTTTTCGCCAACCCCGACATATGGCTTTGCCACCAGTGCAGCGACTGCACGGCATACTGCCCGAGGGGCGCAAAGCCCGGCGAGGTCCTTGGTGCGGTGAGGAAGCTCAGTCTTCAGCATTACTCCACACCCGGTTTCCTTGCAAAGATGGTTGGGGACCCCAAGTTTCTGGTACTCCTGCTTGCCGTCCCAGCGGTAATCTTCCTTCTGATTATCACATATATGGGAAACCTCAATATGGCCTCCATACCGAGGGGCGAGGAAGGCGGCATAGTGTATGCGAAGTTCATACCCGTGCCTTTCATAGACGCCGTGTTTATCGCTGCGGCGACGTTTGCGGCCATAGTGTTTGTGACGGGTGTCTTAAAGTACTGGAAGGACATGTCTCAGGGCGTCAGTCTAAGCGGCAGTCTCGGCGCATCAATAATAGCCGTAGTAACCGATATACTGTCGCATAAGAGGTTCAGGAAATGCGATGTTACAAAGGGCCGTTCAACCTCGCACATGCTCGTATTTTTCAGCTTCGTGGGCCTTGCCATAACGACCACGATAGCCGTCGTGTATATTTACGGCCTGAAGTGGGAATCCCCTTATCCGCTTTCGGACCCGATGAAGATACTCGGAAACGCGAGCGCGGCCGCCCTTCTGCTCGGGCTTGCGCTTGTAATAATAAACAGGCTTAAGAACGTGGATAAGGCAGGTATCGGGAGCTACTACGACTGGCTCTTCATAGGCGTTGTCACCTCCGTTGTCGTCACCGGGGTGCTGTCCGAGCTATTAAGGCTCGGAGATATCGCACAGATGGCTTACCCGATATATTTTATTCACCTTGTAACCGTATTTTTCCTGTTTGCCTATGCGCCGTTTTCCAAGATGGCCCATATGGTATACAGGGCGACTGCAATGGTCTTTGCAAAGCAGTCGGGAAGGGAATAATGAAAGTAAGAGACCTCATAAGAAGCAAGGGTTTTGAGGTTATCGCCATTGACGGCGACACCCTGATTACGGATGCCGTCTCAAAGATGATTGACAGGAATATAGGGGCGCTCCTCATAGTGGAGGAAGGCAAGACGGCCGGAATGTTCACGGAAAGGGATGTGCTTAAGTGCTGGGCGGCAAAGGGCACTTTTGAGGGCGTTGCGGTGAAGGACGTGATGACGAAGAACCTGTTCATAGCAGAGTTAGACGACGATGTCTCCTACGCCATGTCCATCATGATACAGAATAAGGTTAGGCATCTGCCCGTGCTCGACAAGGGCAGGGTTGTGAGCGTGCTTTCCATAAGGGACTTGGTAACGGCGCAGGTCAGCAATCTGCAGGCCGAGGTGCATTATCTCAAAGACTACATAACGGATAAGTATCCGGGGTGATTAGAAACGCAAGGGAGGTGAGGGGTCTCTTTTAGGGGTTTCTTTTTAGGAGCGAAAAATTTAAATTAACAAAGGAGGAGAGCGGATGAGTATTATAGGTTTTGCATTAATCTGCGGTGCGGCAGGCGTTGCATACGCCCTGGTTACCGCAGCATGGGTGTCCAAGCAGGATGCCGGCAATGAGCGTATGCAGGAGATATCAAACGCGGTCAAGGAAGGCGCATACGCATTCCTTGCGCGTGAGTACAAGACCGTTGCCATGGTGGCCGTGGTTCTGTTCGGTCTTTTGTTTTTCCTCGGCCCGTGGACAGCCATAGGCTTCATAATCGGGACCGTGGGCTCAGCCCTTGCGGGGTACATCGGCATGATGGTCAGCGTCCGCGCCAACGTTCGCACGGCGCAGGCTGCATACAAGGGCCTTCAGTCGGCACTGACCCTTGCTTTTAAGGGCGGCTCCGTGACCGGAATCATGGTCGTCGGGCTTGGGCTTTTAGGACTCTCAGGGTATTACTACATCGCTAAGTCCTATGCCGGCGAAGAGGCATTCCATGCCCTTATCGGCCTCGGATTCGGCTGTTCGCTAATGAGCGTTTTTGCCCGTATAGCAGGCGGCATATACACCAAGGCCGCTGACGTGGGCGCAGACCTCGTCGGAAAGGTCGAGGCCGGAATCCCCGAGGACGACCCCCGCAACCCGGCTGTTATAGCAGACAACGTCGGCGACAACGTCGGCGACTGCGCAGGAATGGCGGCCGACCTGTACGAGACCTATACGGTTACCCTCGTTGCGGCAATGCTGCTGGCAAAGTCAGTGTTCGGCGCTGAGAGCCCGTGGGTTGAATTTCCGCTGCTTCTTGGCAGCGTATCGATAATAGCGTCCATCGTAGGGACGTATTTCGTCAAGTTGGGCAAGAGCCAGTACATCATGGGTGCTCTTTACAAAGGCCTTGCAGTCTCCGGCGTTCTTGCTGCCGGCGCATTCTATGGAGTAACGCAGTGGTTTATGGGGCAGCTTGGCGGCAATACCGGTGGATTCACCCCGATGAGCGTCTTCGGCACGGCCGTCATCGGCCTTGCCCTGACCGGCCTCATCGTCTGGATAACGGAGTACTATACCGCCAAGGAGTACAGGCCGGTAAAGACGATTGCTAAGGCCAGCCTGACCGGCCATGGCACGAACGTTATCGCCGGTCTTGCCATGAGCATGGAGGCGGTCGCGCTTCCTGCGTTAGTTATTGTCGGGGCTATCCTCGGCGCCTTTTACCTTGGAGGAGGTTTCGCCGGCAACACGGGCGGCGGCCTTTTTGCAATTGCGCTGTCGGCTGTTTCTATGCTTTCAATGACCGGCATAGTGGTTGCCATAGATTCGTACGGCCCGATAACGGATAACGCGGGCGGTATAGCCGAGATGGCCGAGCTCCCCAAGGAAATCCGCGAAATCACCGACCCGCTCGATGCGGTCGGAAACACGACAAAGGCTGTTACAAAGGGTTATGCCATAGGCTCGGCCGCTCTCGCAGCGCTCGTTCTTTTTGCAGAGTACTCAAAAGAGCTTGTGACTAAGATGGGCGACGTCAGATTCGATCTCTCTGATCCCTATGTCATCGCCGGGCTGTTTATCGGCGGTCTTATCCCGTACTACTACGGCGGCAGGCTTATGCTTGCGGTCGGTAAGGCTGCGGGAGGTGTCGTAATAGAGGTCCGCAGGCAGTTCCGCGAGATCCCGGGCATTATGGAGGGCACGGGGAAGCCTGAGTATGGCAAATGCGTTGACATCGTTACGAAATCAGCTATCCACGAGATGATGCTGCCGGCGCTCATCCCGGTTATCGCACCCATCGTTGTCGGTTTTGTCCTTGGACCCGTGGCTCTCGGCGGCGTGCTTATCGGCAGTATCCTGACCGGACTGTTCCAGGCGCTTGCCATGACCAGCGGCGGCGGTGCATGGGATAACGCCAAGAAATCCTTTGAAGACGGCGTTATCGACGACAACGGCGTCATGCATAAGAAGGGGAGCGATGGACACAAGGCCTCTGTCACAGGCGATACCGTCGGTGACCCGTACAAGGATACGGCAGGTCCGGCCATCAACCCGATGATAAAGGTCATGAACATAGTGGCGCTCCTCATAGTGCCGATTCTTTAAGCGGACTCTGATACAGCCTCATGAAAAAGGCCGTCCCGATACTTCGGGACGGCCTTTTTCATTCCTTAACGAGTAGTTTCCGCTGTTTAATGTCCTTCGTGTTATTATTAACAAATGGATAAACTTATCATAACAGGGGGCGTGTCTCTCAAAGGCGATGTGCAGATAAGCGGTGCGAAGAACGCTGCCCTGCCTGCCCTTGCCGCATCCCTGCTTGCTCCGGGCAAGAGCCGTCTCAGGCATGTGCCGGACCTCATGGACATAAAGACCATGGGGAGGCTTCTTGAGAGCCTTGGGGCGGTATACAGGTATGACAAATCCTTATCCGAGGCGGAGATAGACACATCCGGCATAAACAATTTCGAGGCGGCCTACGAGCTTGTAAAGACCATGAGGGCGTCGGTTATGGTGCTCGGCCCGCTGCTTGCCCGTTTCGGAACGGCACGGGTGTCCCTTCCGGGCGGCTGCGCCATAGGCGCAAGGCCCGTAAACCTGCACATATCAGCGCTCAGGAAGATGGGCGCCGAGATTGCGCTTGAGGACGGCTATATAATCGCAAAGGCAGAGAGACTCCGGGGCGCCTCTATATACTTCGACATGGCGACGGTCACGGGAACGGAAAACCTGATGATGGCTGCTTCGCTCGCAAAGGGCACTACCGTGATGGAGAACGCCGCTCGGGAGCCGGAGGTCGTTGACCTTGCGGATATGCTTACCTCAATGGGAGCCAAGGTATACGGCGCTGGTGAGGGCACGATAGAGATAGAGGGTGTGGATGAGCTTAAGCCCTTTGACCACAGGGTTATCCCCGACAGGATAGAGGCCGGCACGTTTATGGCCGCCGCTGCCATTACAGGCGGAGACATTGTCCTCAGGGGCTGCGAGACCGGGCATCTGGAGGCAGTCATAACGAAGATTAAAGAGATCGGGGTGTCTTTTGAAAAGCTCCCCCAAGGGCTTAGGGTCAAGGGCTCAGGGAGGCCCGTGGCCGAGGATGTAAGGACGCTTCCATATCCGGGCTTTCCCACGGACATGCAGGCTCAGTTCATGGCCCTTATGAGCGTAGCCGACGGAACGAGCATCATCACAGAGACGATATTTGAAAACAGGTTCATGCACGCTGCGGAACTCAGAAGGATGGGGGCGGACATCAGCGTTCAGTCGGGAAGCGCAACCGTCAAGGGAGTTGCCGGACTTAAGGGCGCGGATGTGATGGCAACAGACCTCAGGGCCAGCGCCTCCTTGGTAGTGGCCGCATTGGCGGCAGAGGGGCAGACCACCATCCATAGGCTCTACCACCTCGACAGGGGCTATGAGGCCATGGAGGAGAAGCTTAAGGGTGTGGGGGCCCTGCTTGAAAGAGTAAAGTGAAGGCGCGGGATTCGCTTTCCGAAAAACTCTCATCCGTTCCCAATCTGCCCGGCGTCTACATATTGAAGGGCTCAAAGGAAAGGGTCCTTTATGTGGGCAAGGCAAAAAACCTGAGGGCCCGCCTCGGAAGCTATTTTCAGAAGTCGGCAGCGCTCGATATGAGAAAATCCGCAATGGTTCGTACAGTGAAGGATTTTTCCTTTATAGCAACGGACAACGAGCTTGAGGCCCTTATACTTGAGGCAAACTTCATAAAGCAGTACAAGCCTAAGTTCAACATAATCCTGAGGGACGACAAGAATTACCCGTATCTCAAAGTCACTGTCAACGAGGAGTGGCCGGGGATAGAGGTCGTAAGGAGGATTAAGAAGGACGGCTCCATATACTTCGGCCCGTATGTGCCTTCAGGCAGCATGTGGGAGGCCCTCTCATTCATAAGAAAACAGTTTAATATAAGGCCCTGCAAATACAGGCTCGACAAACCCATGAGGCCCTGCATCCAGCACCAGATGAAGAGATGCCCGGCGCCGTGCGCAGGATTCATAAGCAGGGAGGACTACATGAAGGCCGTAAACGAGGCGGTGCTCTTTCTGCGCGGCCAAAAGAGGGAGCTTCTTGATGAGCTTGAGTCCCGGATGCAGGCGCTTTCCGATGGGATGAGGTTTGAGGATGCCGCTGCCGTAAGGGACAGGGTCAGCGCCTTAAAGAGGGCATGGGAATCCCAGAAGGTCATATCCCCTGAACTGGGGGACATGGACGTCATCGGCCATTATATGGAGGCCGGTGACAGGGCGGCTGATGCCGTATTTCAGGTGTTTTTTATAAGAAACGGCATCATGATAGGCGCAAGGGATTTCTATCTGCGCGGCGTCTCCGCCACCCCGGTAAGGGAGCTTTATCACGGTTTTATTGAGATGTTTTATGCAAAGGGGCTTATACCCCCCGGAGAGATAATAACCCCGGTAAAGCCGGAAGCACAGGGTGCGCTCCTGATGTGGCTTAAACAAAACCGCGGGGGCAGGGTAAGGATAGTCGTTCCCAAAGAGGGCAAGAGGCTTGAGCTTCTGCGCATGGCATCAGAAAACGCAAGGCTTGCACTCCTCGGCAAGAGGGGAGAAGGCGAGGTGCTTGGGGAACTGAAAGAGAGGCTTTCGCTTCCTTCGGTCCCCCGCACCATAGGCGCATTTGACATATCCACAATCTCAGGCAGCGAATCCGTGGGTGCGTTTATATGCTGGGAAGACGGAGAATTTAAAAAGGACATGTACAGACACTTAAAGATAAAGACCGTCTCCGGCATGGACGATTATGCCATGATGGCGGAGGCTGTAAGGCGCATCTCCGGAGGACTGGAACTGCCGGATTTGGTTGTGATTGACGGCGGCAGGGGCCAGCTTGAGGCGGCTGCCGGAGCACTGCCCGGCAGAAAGTGTGCCTTGATAGCGGTTGCCAAAAAGCCGGACAGGGCCTTCACTCTTACATCGGATGAACCTGTAGACCTTGAGGACAGGAGGCCCTCGTCGCTGCTGCTTAAGAAGATACGGGACGAGGTCCACAGGTTTGCTATAAGCTTTCACAGGAAACTGAGGTCAAAAAGGCTCATGGAATCAAGGCTTCAAGACATAAAGGGCATAGGCAAAAAGAGGAGGCTTGCCCTGCTTAAGCGCTTCGGGAGCATAGAGGCGATTAAAAATGCGGCTACTGATGAGCTTGCCTCTCTGCCGGGTATGAACCTGAAGGCTGCAGTGGCCGTTAAGGAGGCGTTGTATGAGAACCGGCACGATATGGTGTAAAATATAAGCCATGAAAATCAAAGACTGCTTTGTGGTCATATCCTTTGCGGTTTTATTCCTGCTGTTTGCGCAGGCTGCATCAGAGGCCGCATCCGTCTATCTTAAAAACGGCTCTGTAATAAAAGGCGTGGCCTCCTATAAAAAGGTCAACGGCAAGTTCCTGCTCTATGTTTACGGCGGCCTGCTTGAAATCCCCGAGGCCGATATCCTCAGGATAGAAGACGTAGGCGAGCCGGTGAAGGTAGAGCCGCGGAAAGAGGAGGCCGCAACCGGGACTGCCGGGGCGAAGCCTCCTGAGAAACCTGCCGAAGACCCTATGAGGGCGCAGAGGATAGAGGAGCTTAAGAGGTTCACCGATAAGGTCAACGGCAGGCTTGCCGAGATACAGGAAAAGGAAGACGGATACAACGCCCTCAAAAAGGACTATGACGAGGCGAGGCTCAGGATAGAGGTGCTCTTCCAGAGAGGAAGAAAAGCCGCTGCAGCCGCGGGAAAAGACATATCCGTATGGTTCCAGTTCCTTTCCCCTCAGGAAAGGGAATGGTCGCAGATAAACTCCCTCAGAAAGCAGAAGCTTGAAAAAGAGATGGCAGACCTTGAAAAAGAACTCAAGCCCATGCTTGAAGAAAAAGAATCCCTCCTTGAGGAGAAAAAATCCTACGGAGAAGAGCTTGCAGGGCTGGAGGAAAGCCGTTCCCCTTAAGTCCTAAATGCAACCCTCTCAGATGTCCTCGAAATGCGCGAGCTTTTTGAATTCCCTGTACCTTGCCTCTATCTCGGAATATTCGAGGTTTTTAATGCGGTTCAGGCTGAAGTCCTCTACATTGAAAGAGGCCATCACGCTTCCCATTATTATTGCCTTTCTCATGTTGTTCTCGCTCCAGTCCATCACGCTTGAAAGATAGCCCATGAACCCGCCTCCAAAGGTATCCCCGGCGCCTGTGGGGTCAAAGACGTCCTCAAGCGGCATGGCAGGTGCGGAAAATACGCTCTCTTTGTGGAACATCAAAACTCCGTGCTCGCCGCGCTTGATTACGATTGTCTTTGGGCCGTAAGCTGCTATCTTCCTTGCGGCCTTAACGAGGTTAGGCTCTCCTGAAAGCTGCCTTGCCTCGCTGTCGTTTATAAGCAGTATGTCCACGAGCTTGAGGGTCTTTATGAGGGAGTCGCGCTTGCCCTCTATCCAGAAGTTCATGGTGTCTGCGGCCACGATTTTCGGTTTTTTCACCTGCCCAAGCACATCCCTCTGAAGGTCCGGGTCTATGTTTGCAAGGAAGACCACCTCTGCGTCTTTATACTCCGCGGGAATTTTGGGCTTGAAGCTCTCAAAGACGTTAAGCTCTGTGCTTAAGGTATGGGCCTCGTTCAGGTCATAGCCGTATTTTCCCTTCCACCTGAATGTTTTTCCCTCTGTCCTCTGAAGCCCCTTTAAATCTATCTTTCTCGTCTTAAGGAAGTTTATGTGTTTCTCGGGAAAGTCGTCTCCAACGACCGCAACGAGGCTTACGTCCGTAAAATAGCTTGCGGATGTGGAAAAGAAAGTGGCGGAGCCGCCCAATGCGTCCTCTGCCTTTCCAAAAGGGGTCTCAACCGAATCAAACGCCACAGAGCCTACTACAAGAAGTCCCATCTTTCACCTCAAAATGAAGTTTGAATATTATATCACAGCCGCCTTAAAAAACCGGCTGCAAGCCCTCTTTGCTTTATAAAACAGGGGGGAGGGGGGGGGTATGGCCAAGTGGTTGATTTTTAAGGAAACCATGTCCAGAAATGGTTTAAATGTAAAGCATTTGTAAAGCATCTGTAAAGCATTTCCATCCCGCCTTTCTTCTTTTTCTGGATTAAATCCCCTCCTTGCTAAGGAGGGGTTAGGGGAGGTAGTTCCTCCGTGTCCTCTGTGGTTTATCTTGTTTCTCATGCGGTTAATGTATTACGGAAGGACGGAACTGGTCAACCCGAACCAGTTCAGCCAAACGAAGACAGTAGGGGACAGACTGCCGAGCAGGCCGAAGGCTCGTAGAGAAGTCGCCTCTGTTGCATTTCGAGGTTGAATGTAGGATAAATACTTTTAGGACACGGGTCAGATTACTATCTTTGTGAGCACGCCGTGGAGCTTTTTAGGCGGGAACTTGTAAAACTGTATGAAGGGCGGGGTTATCCTTTTTATAAGGGAAAACACCTTCCACACCGGGTTTGCCGTACTGATGTCCTCAAGGCCGTAGAAGACTACGCGCTCTTCAATGCCTGCCTCGCGGAGGAGTTCCTCAACGTCTATCATCTCCATGTACCCCATCTGAACCTCAAAGACCCTGAGGCCCCCGGAAAGGTCATCTTTAAAGAAACCGATGACACCATAGGGGTCGTCCCTTTTGATGATGGAGACGAAGATGTTGTCCTCGTACATCACCCCGTGGAAGAACATGGTCTGGGTTATGTAAAAGGGTATCCGGGCAGTGTCCTTTAAGAGGAACAGGGCTGTGCCCTTTATCTTCTCGGTTATTTTGTAAACCCTGCCGAACTTATGCAGGAAGTCCTCAAGGGGCATGAAATCCATCACCCTGTAAAGCCTCCTTTGCCCTTTTATGTAAAGGGTTATCATCGCAAGCGGGATTGAGGCCAGTATGAGAGACCAGTACCCTCCGTGGGGGATTTTATAGAAGTTCGCGACAAGATACGAGGCGTCTATGAACGCAACCGCGAGCGACACGAGAAAGAGGAGCGGCTTTTTCTTCAGGTAAAATATCACGGCCATCACGATGCCCGTAAGCGTCATCGAGCCTGTGACCGCAAGGCCGTAGGCCGCGGCAAGGCGGTGGGACTCCTGAAACTCAATCATTATGAATATGACTGCAAGGAGCAAAAACCAGTTGACAGAGCTTATGTATATCTGGGAGCGCCTCTCTATGGAGGTGTAGTCCACCTTGAACATGGGCATGAGCCTTGTTGTTATTCCCTGATAGACTATGGAGAAGACCCCGCTTATCATTGCCTGAGATGCGATTACGGTTGCCGAGATGCTAAGAAGGAGAAACGGGACATACAGGAACTGCGCATAGTAAAATACCATCTCAAAAAGTATGTTTTTTGTGCCGGGGTGCGCAAGGAGAAATGCCCCCTGACCCATATAGTTCAGGATGAGGGCGAAAAAGACGCCTACCCACGCCTGCCTTATCGGTTTACTTCCCAGATGCCCCATGTCCGCGTACATGGCCTCGCTTCCGGTTGCGCAGAGTATTATCTCGCCGAGAGCGATGAAACCCGCAAACTTGTTGGTAAGGAGGAAATTGAGGGCGTGGTAGGGGTTGAACGCCCGGAGGACCTCAGGCGCCTCGGCGATGCCGAGCAGTCCCACCACGGCAAGAGCGGAAAACCACACGCCCATCACCGGGCCGAAGGCCCCTGCCACCTTCTCTGTGCCCCTGCTCTGGAAGGTAAAGAGCATTATCGCTATTATGGCCGATATCATGACTATGTAGCCTTTAGAAAGCCCGCCGAGGCCGGGTATGAGCACAGCGCCCTCAACCGCGCTCAGGATGCTGATTGCAGGGGTGATGACCCCGTCTCCTATGAGAAGGGAGACGCCTATTATGGGCAGCACGGCTATTAGGCCGAACCCTTTTTTGGATCCTGTGAGCGAACGCAGAATTTCCTTCAGAACTATCTCCCCGCCTTCGCCCCTTCTCGACAGGCTCATGGCAAGCCACGCATACTGCACCGTAACAAGTGCCACAAGGGTCCAGACCACAAGCGACAGGACTCCGAGGACATTTGCAGGGGTTGGCGCAAGAAGGAGGAATACGACTGTCAGCGTGTATATGGGGCTTGTGCCTATGTCCCCGAAGACAAGCCCAAGGGCCTGCACTATGCCCTTAACAGGAGAGGTCTTCTCTGACATGCCTGCCTTTCAGTGCAGTTATTTTCATAAAGCGTATCATATGCAGTCCCGAATCAATCTACTATTTTATACGAGGCAGGCCGTATAGACAAGAGAAAAAGAGGGGGTATTCTTTAAGGGCTTCATCAGGCGGCGGTTAGTGATATAATTACCGCATGTACGTTTACTTAAACGACAGGCTTGTGCCCCGCTCCGAGGCGGTGGTCTCCGTCTTTGACCACGGTTTTCTTTACGGGGACGGGGTTTACGAGACCATGCGCTGCTACGACGGAGTTGTCTTCATGCTCGATGAGCATTTAAGGAGGCTTGCCCGCTCCGCCTCCATGATACGGATTAATCTGCCTGCGGACTCCGATTCCCTGAAGCTCATGGTATACGAAACGCTTCAGGCCAATAAGCTCAGGGATGCCTACATCAGGCTGACCGTATCAAGGGGATACGGGCCTATAGGGCTTGACCCGGAGCTTTGTCCGTCCCCCACGCTTGTGATTATGGCTGAGGCAATGAAGCAATACCCGGCTGCGCTCTATGAAAACGGCATAAGGGTGGCGATACCCTCGGTGCGCAGGAACCTCAGGGAGGCACTGAACCCCGAAATCAAGTCCCTGAACTTCCTCAATAACATCCTTGCAAAGATAGAGGCGGCTCAGGGGGGGGCATACGAGGCCGTGATGCTGAACGCCTCCGGGGCGCTTACCGAAGGCTCGATAAGCAATCTATTTTTCTCTAAAGGCGGCGTCCTCTGCACCCCCTCTATAGAGTGCGGAATCCTTGACGGCATAACGAGGGGGATTGTGCTTGAACTGGCTGTTAAGGAAGGTCTCACCGTGAAGGCCGGTGAGTTTGGAAGGGAGGACATCTATTCGGCAGAGGAGGTTTTTCTTACGAATACCACGATGGAGGTCATGCCGGTCTCCGGTGTTGACGATGCAAGGTATGCGGTCGGAGGCATCACAAGGCTTCTTCATAAGGCGTACAGGCAGGAGGTCAAGGCATATGTCGAGCATATGAAGGCACAGGGGCCTTCGATATGGGGGTATGATGAATAGCGGTGAGGTTGCAAGACTCATAGACCACAGCCTCCTTAAGCCTGATGCCACCGAAGCGGATATAAAGAGGCTGTGCCGCGAGGCCGTGAGGTGCGGGTTTTATTCCGTATGCGTAAACCCTCATTTCATACAGACCGCAAAGCAGGCCCTTTCGGGCAGCGGCGTCAAGGTTGTAACGGTCATAGGGTTTCCTCTGGGCATGAACCTCGCAAGCGCCAAGGTCTATGAGGCCATGCAGGCCGGCCTCCTCGGTGCGGATGAACTGGATGTGGTGATTAACATAGGGAGGGCAAAATCAGGCGACTGGCAGACTGTGCAAAGAGACCTCCGAGGAGTGATATTAGTTACCGAGGGGCTTCTTCATAAGGCGATAATAGAGTGCTGCTACCTGACAAACAAGGAAAAGGCAAAGGCCGTGGAGGTCTGCCTTGAGGCAGGCGCTGATTTTATAAAGACCTCGACTGGCTTCGGCACGGGAGGGGCAACCGTTGAGGACGTAAGGCTCATAAAAAAGGTTCTGGGGGAGTCCCCTGCGGGCATTAAGGCCGCAGGCGGGATAAAGACCCTAAGGGATGTCATGGAGATGGTAGAGGCGGGCGCTACGAGAATCGGGACATCAAACGGTGTCAGCATAATAAGGGAAGCAAAATGAGCAATAGCGATTATGTTTGGTAAGAGGGGGCTTTAAAGTATTGACATTAGTATTACAATTGGTCATAATTAAAGTATGAAAACAGCCATATCCGTTCCGGACGAGATATTTAAGGAAGTTGAAAACTTCGCGCGGGAGCACCACTTTTCTCGGAGCGAGGTGTTTGTCAGGGCCGCAACGGAATACCTTGAGAAAATGAGGTCAAGGGAGATTTTACGAGCGTTGAACGCCGCCTATTTGGAGGAGGAGACCGAAGAGGAGAAGGCCGCAAGGGAAGCGGGTAAGGGCTATTTCAGGAGGAAGATTCGCAGGGAGAAATATTGATAAGGCAGGGGGATATTTATTGGATTGATTTAGGCTCCACTTCGGGTTCGGCCCCCGGCTACCGGCATCCCTATGTGGTTATTCAAAATAACATCTTCAACGAAAGCAGGATTAATACCGTCGTCTGCTGCGCTATAACTTCCAACCTTAAGCGGGCAAACGCCCCCGGAAACGTATTCCTTAAACGGGGGGAGGGCAATCTCAAAAAAGACAGCGTGGCCAACATATCCCAGCTGATTACGGTGGATAAATCCGACCTTTCCGAAAAGATAGGCTCTTTATCCGGCTCGAAGGTCAACCGGATAGTAGAAGGCGTCCGACTCCTCATCGAGCCGAGAGAGATTTCCTAATATCCCCACATCGGGTCGTCCTGTGGGCCGTGGCCTTTGCCGAACCTTTCGGCCAACCGCCGGAGTTCCTTATACGAAAACACAGGGCCGTCGGTGCAGATATATTTCGGCCCCATGTAGCAGTGGCCGCACTTGCCCACCCCGCATTTCATGTGCGCCTCAAGCGTGGTGATTATCCTTTCCTCCGGGATGCCCCTTGCCGAGACCGCCTTCATTGCCGCCTCTATCATGACCTCCGGGCCGCAGATGTATGACGCGGCGTTTTGGAAATCCGCCTCAACCTTGTCCAGATGGGCGGTGACGAGGCCTGTGCAGACATCCCAGCTATCGTCCGGGCAGTCAACGGTAAGCGTAACCCTTATGCCGCGCTTCTCCCATAGGGCGCATTCCTCACTGTAGATTACATCTGCGGGTGTTTTTGAGCCGGAAAGGAGAAAGACCCTTGCGTAATCCTTTCCGTTTTCCATGAATTCGTGAATCAGCGGCCTCAGGGGGGCTATGCCGAGACCTCCCGCTATTATCACGACATCCCTGCCCCTTGCGACATCCAGCGGGAAGGCGTTGCCGTAAGGCCCGCGGATGCCGATTGTATCCCCTGCCCTGAGGCCGTGGATTGCGCCCGTCACATGCCCGACTTTTTTTATGCAGAACTTAAGAGGCTCGCGGGCAGAGGATGTAACCGATATGGGCGCCTCGCCAAAGCCGAAGACAGAGACCATGAAGAACTGTCCCGGCAGCCATTTTATCTCCTCTTTCGTTTTGACTGTATAGAGGTTTACATTGCGGCTGAGGGTTATGACTTCCTCTATCAGCGCCTCAGAAGGCGTATATACGTTATTGGCGTTCATCCCTTGCTGTATTCGTTCCCCATCCGGTGAACCACAGAGGCCATGTCTATTTTCCCCGGGCATGTGATTGTGCACCTTCCGCACCCCGTGCATCCGAATGCCCCAAGCGTTTCAGGATAATAGATGAGCTTATGGTAAAACCACCTCTTTGTCCTCAGTATCCTTTTCTCAGCAGGCAGCGCCCCGCCTGCCATCCCCGTAAACCCCTTAAACATGCATGCATCCCATAGCCTTGACCTCTCCACCTGCTCGTCAGCCGGGCCGGCGTTGTACTTCCTGTCTATCACGCTAAAACAGGTGCAGAGGGGACATTCATACACGCACCCGCCGCACTCAAAACACCTTTCAGCAACATCCTGCCAGAAATCATCCGCTACCTTGCCGTCCGTTATCATCTGCCTTGCGCCCTCAAGGCTTATGCGCTCTGCAAACATCGCCTTTGAACTGGCCTGCGCCTCGTACTGGTCTTCGTGGTCTGTTTTTGAGGGTTTTCTCATCAAAAACCTATGCCTGCCTACCAGCCGCTCCGCATCTTTTGAGCCTGCCTGAAGGAGGTATCTGTCGCCGAGGTCATAAAGCTGTATGTCGTACCCTGTCTTAAGATACGGCCCGGTGCCGAGCCCGGCGCAAAAACACGTCCCGTCAGGGACATTGCAAACTAAGGATATGAAGAGCGTGTTCTTCCTCCTTGACTCATAATACGGGTCGGCAATGCCGGATAAATAAAACTTATCAAGGAGATTCACTGCCGAAACATCGCAGCTCCTTACACCGAAGATGACCCTTTTTGAGCCGTCCCTGAGGTCCGAAATCCCATCGGTTCCCTTTGTCAGCATCGGCTCGAACTGCGGGAACAGGAACTCCTTGGGCGAGGGGATGGAGGCCGGGCAATCCAGGGCTATCTCATGTATCCTGTCTATTCTCTTTAAAACTATGTCATTTCTTTCCCTCAGCGGGGCAACAAGCTCAAAGTCCTTTCGTAGCTGCCTCAGCCAGTAAGAGAGATGGTTTTTATCGAGCACCCATTCTTTTACCGCTTCGGTTTTTATCGGTACTGGCATGTTTTTCTTCATCCGGCCTTCTCTATCGCTACGGCGCAGACCTTAAACTCGGGTATCTTTGCCGCCGGGTCGAGGGCCGGATTCGTAAGGATATTGGCTGCGGCCTCCCTGTAATGAAACGGCAGAAACACCGTCCCCTCAGGAGTCCTTTCGGTAATCGCTGCGGTTACGGTAATCTCTCCCCTTCTTGATTTAACTCTGACTCCCTGTCTTTCTGCTATGCCGAGCCTTTTTGCGTCTTCGGGATTAATCTCCATCAGGCAGACCGGCTCTTCCCTCTCAATGATATGCGTTCTCCTTGTCATGGTGCCTGTGTGGTATTGGAAGGAGATTCTTCCCGTTGTAAGCAGAAACGGGAAATCGCCGTCAGGGAGTTCGGCAGGCGGCATGTAGCCTACGGACGTGAAGGAGCCGAGCCCCCTTGCAAACTTCTTCCTGTGAAGATACGGCGTTCCGGTGTGCGAGATGTCGGGGCAGGGCCACTGAAGGCCGAAGCCCTCATCGAGCCGGTGATGGAGGGTGCCTCCGTAGTGCGGCGTCAGAAGGGCTATTTCCTCCATTATTTCATATGTGCCCCTGTAATGCATCTTTGCGCCCATAAGCCCTGATAGATTGCATATTATCTGCCAGTCGGGCCTTGCCTCCTGAGGGGGCTCTACGGCCTTTCTTATAAGCTGCACCCTTCTTTCGGTGTTCGTAAACGTCCCGTCTTTTTCGGCGAACGAGGCCGCAGGCAGCACCACATCCGCATACTCGGAGGTTTCAGTAAGGAAGATGTCCTGAACGGCAAGGAAGTCGAGCCTCTCTAAGCGCTCTCTCACATGGGTCGTATCCGGGTCAGAGAGGGCGGGGTTTTCCCCCATTACGAACATCGCCCTTACCCCGTCGTGAAGCATTTCCATTAGCGTAAGCCCGGGCCTATCGGGCAGCCTTTTCCTCCATGCCTTTTCGAACTTCCTCCTTGAGGCCGGGTTTTTAACGGCCTGATAGCCTGAGTAATAATCAGGGAGAGCGCCCATGTCGCAGGCCCCCTGAACATTGTTCTGCCCGCGCAGGGGGTTAAGCCCGGTCATCGGAAGCCCGATGTGGCCTGCAAGCATAACGAGATCCGCGCATGCCTTAACGTTGTCCACGCCTGTGACGTGCTGGGTTATGCCCATAGAGTAAAAGAACATGGAGCGCTTCTCAGACGCGTAGAGCCTTGCCGCTTTCTTTATATCATCGGCCTTTACGCCTGTAATCCTTTCGCCGGTGTCCGGGCGGTATTCCTCAAGAAGGCTGCTGAAGGCATCGAAGTTTTCGGTCCTCCTCCTTACAAATTCCACATCAACAAGCCCTTCGGCTACAATTACGTTCATAATGCTCAAAAGGAGCGCAACGTCGGTGCCGCACCTGTGCCTCAGGTGTATCCGGGCAAAACCGGCAAGAGGGATTTTTCTCGGGTCCGCCACTATGAGGCTTGCCCCTCTGTCTACCGCATCAAGCATGTGCATGCCTATCATGGGGTGCTGTTCCGTGGTGTTTGAGCCTATGACAAAGAGCACCCTTGCGTCCTTAATCTCGGTTATGGAGTTGGTCATGGCGCCGGAGCCGAACGCCGCCGAAAGCCCGCCCACTGATGAGGAGTGGCAGAGCCTTGCGCAATGGTCTATGTTGTTTGTGCCTATGGCTGCCCTTGCGAATTTCATCATGAGGTAATTCTCCTCATTTGTGCATTTGGCCGAGCTTAAAACCCCTATGGCGTCAGGGCCGCGGGAGTCCTTTATCCGGCTGAGTTCTCCGGCGACCTTCCTGAGAGCCTCTTTCCACGTGGCGCGCCTGAGCGCCCCCCTCTCCCTTATCATCGGATATTTGAGCCGGTCGGGGTGCTGGATGAACTCGTATGAGTTCCAGCCTTTCACGCAGAGGCTGCCCGTGTTTACCGGGTGGTTTCTGCTCGGAGAGACGCCGGTTATTCTGCCTCCCTCCGTATGGAGGTACAGGCCGCAGCCGCAGCCGCAATAAGGACAGACTGTCAGGAACTTTTCCATGCCTGCTATAGTTTAGCCGATACGTGCGGAGTTGTAAATCAGGAAGATTAGATATTTTTAGAGTCGAAGTTGTCCATTATTCGGGCCAGATTTTTCCAGTCATATGTCTGAATATTGCCGGCCTGAGCATGGATGATACTGTCTATTACGGCCCGGTCGCTTACGGCTTCCCCTGATACGCCGTAAAACGGCATCATTGCCGAGAATGCCCGTTCTGTGTACTCCTCAAGCGGCGTCAGGACATCACCCCTTCTGCTGTAGTAAGGGTCTTCGCCCGTGTCGCACGGCCTGCCGAGGACATTGAACTGCCTGCATGAAACAGGCCGGATGGGGCGGATTGAGCAGGAATTGTCCATCAGGAACGGGCATGGGTCGCTCTTTTCGTGCTGTGAGAGTTGTTCCTTAAGGGTTTTACGCACGGGCGGAACTATCTTTTCAGTAGAGAACCAGTAGATGCCCACGAGTTCGAGGGGATAGACCGGAATGTCTTTTTGCATGCAGCAGTTGTCGCAGCCCTCCTTGCAGGCCAGCTTCACGCTGCGCTTGGCCTCCTGCTCGTCTATGGCGAGGGCGACCCCGCTGTCAATAATCGCGTAAGCGTCAAGGAGCATCGAAAGCCAAGGGAATTTCGACTCCTCACACGGAAATCCCGGTCTCGCCGGATAGTCTTTCATGTCTGCCCTTCTATGGTATTTTCTATGGTATCAAAACACTAACACGGGGATGTTGAAAAGTTCAATGTCGCTGGGGCTTCATCGCTGTCGCTGGGGCTTCATCGCTGGGATTGATTTTTACCGGCAGTTCGTCTACGATGAGGAGGTGATAGAGGAGACCGCATAGAGGTCATCGGAATGGGGCGACCGGAAGGCCGACTGTCAACACAATTCTCGACTAGGGCAGTTGATGATTTCCAATCCAAATAACACATGTGTTAGATTAATCCTGTCTATCCATCAATTCTGCGAATTTACTCCATGAAAAAACCTTGTTGTATTTTTTCCCATGCTTGGATGTCCACCTGAAAGTGCCTTGCCCAATTGTGATAGTGCCTAAGACTTTATCGTGGGCTTTAACTATTAATTTCATAGCTTCGCCTTTTCTAAGCTCAAACTTGTTTACTACTGCCTTTACTTGATGTTCCATGTTGCCTCCTAATTCTTATATTGCTATTTCTTCCCCGAAGGATAGACCCTATCAAAATAAACCTTGCCAGTTTCTGCATCTGCTATAACTACTCTTACCGTATTCGCTACCAAAACTTTTCTCATCTCGCGGCCGTAGGCAACAGTTTTTGTACCAGTAATTTTAAATATCAGATAGGCAGGAAGACTGCTTGTCTCGATTTCACTCCCCTGCCTTTCATTTGCAGGTAAGTGGAGCCATTGCTCGTAATAAATTTCAAAAGGATTATCCCACATAGACTTCCTAACTATTATTATAGGTAGTGAAGGCAAATAATATTCCTCTTCTATTATTTTCGATTTATTACTGCTATAGACAGAACCTAATTCCCGTTTAACAGCTTTTTGCTTAATATCATATTCGCTCCATCTGCTGTCGCTGAAAGCAGCAGCAGTATAAAAATATTTTTTTAACATTTCTTGCTTTAAGTTTTTTAGTTCAAGCATTTTATCTCTGTATTCCTGCGTCTTTTCAAATTTTTTCTTCTGAAGAGGAGTCTCGTATATATCTAAGTCATCGAAATAACTATAGATATCCATATCAAATATTGAAACAAGACTCTTAAATGCTATGGATTCGACCTCAGTATAATAGCCACTTCCGAAATAACCATCATCTATAGCCACGGCATTTTCAAGAATTTTTCCTACTGTGCTCTCCTGTTCCTGAGCTATTGATATTCCAGTAAATATTAACGATATTAAGCCAATAAAAAAATATAGTCTCATAAATTATTCCTCCCTGTATTTTGGAACTTGTCCATTACTCATATACTTATCCTCTCATCTATTTTCCTTTTTGCCTATCCTCCAACCATTATCATATAACACAAATTGCATCGTTCCTTTTTGGATGGTAACTAATTCATCTTGCGTATAAAAATATCTTCCAGGAGGAGTTGGCTTAATGGTATATGTATACTCCACAGAACTAATAGTTCTTCCATCAATAGAAGAATTTAAAGGCAATATTCCAGTAATCTCTTTTAGCTCTTCGCTTGCGATGATGATGCGGATTATTTTCTGCTTAAGGCTTGAAAGGTCTTCGGTACTCTTTATAAACGGTTGCAGTTTTGATATAGGTTGAACATTGCATGTGATATCGTAACTTATAACTTCATAAGAGAACCATCCTCTGTTTCCCTTCTTGCTGAGAAGCGATACATTCAAATATCCATCTTTAACGAGCGGCTCATATCTTTCATTAAGATTAAAGCAAGGTGAATCAAATTTAGCAACATCCTTCCTATCCACAGTATCAGTTACTTCACCTATTAAAATCCCGTGTACCCAACCAGGGTTATATTCATTAATCATTTTTTTGGCTTTGTTTCGAGTGAGTTTTTTGCTATCGCAGGAGATTAGACAAGCAGAAAATAACAAAACAATTATTGTAATATTCCGAAACAAAAAGGCATCTCCAAATTTCTTTGAAAACGCCCTCGGGTTTTTAATCGCAAAATTCTTGTAAAGGTCTAAAAGTGAGTGAGTGAGTGAGTGAGTGAGTGCAAATTTCATGCGGGTTGCCTCTTTTTGCAATTGTCCTTTTCGCGCATAAGCTCGATGCCCCCATGACGGTTAAAATTACCACTCTTTAGGTTCGCTTGTCAAGAGCAATAATCATATAAAAACCAAGCGTTATCTATGCATTGCTCCACTCCTCGCAGTTACTTCCTTACGCCTCTTAGGTTTATCTCTGGTCACTCCGGCCCTCGCCATCAGTTGAAGTTCAATATCGCCCCCAAATTTCCGATAGAAATCCGCAAAGTTTGTTATAATTAAACTTGGAGTCCGGCCTATGCCCTCCGGGAAGGGGAAAAGACAGGGAAACTTGGTTGCGGTTATGAAGACGGAGCAGAAGGTTATTGCCGGTTCTATCATTTTCGGGCTTTTGAACTGGGTCATGGACTCTGTCCTTGATTACTTTTTTTTCTACGAAGAGTCTTTTTTAAACCTTCTGATTTTAGATGTGCCTGCAAACGAGATGTTCCTGAGGTCTGCCTCCATCTTATGGTTTTTCATGTTTGGCGTGTTCATCTCCATGGTTATTTCCAAACGGAAGCGGGCAGAGGAGTCGCTTGCCGAGGGCATGGAGATCCTGCAGACGATAACGGACACGGCAAGGGATGCGATAATCACGATAGACCACTACGGCAATATCTCGTTCTGGAACCCTGCCGCAGAAAGTGTATTCGGCTACAAAAAGGAAGAGGCAGTCGGCAAGGAACTGCACTCCCTGATTGTCCCTTATGAATACTATGAGGCATACGGGGCGGGCTTCAAGGGTTTCAGGGAAACAGGCAAGGGGCCTGCCGTGGGAAAGACCCTCGAACTCATGGCGGTAAGGAAGAACGGGACCGAGTTCCCGGTAGAGCTTTCCCTTGCCACCAAACGCATCAAGGGCAGGTGGCATGCCACCGGAATAATCCGCGACATAACCGGGCGCAAGCGGGCCGAGGAGGAGTTGAAGGCCCACCGTAGCCGTCTTTCCTCAATGGTGGAGGAAAGGACGGCCGAGCTTATCGCGACAAACAAGGAGCTTGAAAGGGAAATCGCCGAGCGCAGGGCCGCCGAGGAGGCGATGCAGGCCTCGGTGAGATTTTTCAGCATGATATTTGACAGCATACGCGACCCCTTCAACATAATTGACAGCGACTACAGGATAGTGAGGGTGAACGAGGCCTATGCGCAGTTGAAGTGGAAGAAAATCGAGGAACTCGTGGGCAGAAGATGCTATGAGGTGCTGCATGGCAGGGGCATTGTGTGCGACGGATGCGTGGTAGAGAAGACCTTCAACTCCGGCGACCCGTGCGCAAAGGACAAGCAGGTGCTTGGTGAAGGAGGGGTTGATGCGTGGGTGGAGATTTACACATATCCGATATTCGACAGGGACCTGAAGGTATCGCATGTGATTGAGTATGTAAGGGACATTACGGACCGGAAAAAGTCCGAGGCTGAGGGGAAGCGTCTTAGAGGAGCTTGAGCGTCTTTCAAATGCCGAGGGCCTTTCTTATGCCCTCTTCGTCGCTTTGTTGATGAATGCCTCTATGCCTGAGCTGTATTGCGGCTCAAGGTCGATGAACCTGATGCCGTAGCTGTTTTTGCCGTCCTGACCCATGACGACCCTCATGACCTCGCCCTTTGAGAGTATGTGCTCGGAGTCCGGAAGATGAAACGAGCAGGATATGAAATTGCCCTTGGCAAGGGACTTGTCCGTTTCCACAAGCATGCCGGTTGCGCTTATGTCCCGCGAGGAGCAGAAAAATGGCGCATCCAGAAACCTGCCCTCTATCTTGGCCTTTACAAGTACCCTGTAATTTTTCCTTCCCGATACATTGAGAAACTGGCTTGCCTTTTCAAAAAACCGCTGCCGGTCTATAGGCTTTGTTATGTAGGAGTTGGCCCCGCACCTATGACATCTTTCGAGATCCGCCTCCCTGTTGTTGCATACAATGATTATGGAGACCTTTTTTAATCCCTCGTTTTTCCTGATTGTGGAGCAGAGTAAATCCCCGCTCATTTCAGGCATATCGAGGTCCGCTATTATGAGGTCGACCTTTTCGTCCCTGTGGATATCAAGGGCCTCCTTGCCGGAGGTCGCCGTGAATATCTTAAAGTTCGCCCTGCTTAGGATATTTTTTTCCGTCTCGAGTACTGTCCTGAAGTCGTCCACCAAGAGTATTTTTTTCACAGAACTAATTCTATTACCCGTATGAACATTTGTCAAACGGACACTACCACACTATGAACCCCTTTATTGCCTTATATCCCTGCTTGAGCTAAAATAATTTATGGTAATCGGTGTGCCAAAGGAAATAAAACCCCATGAATACAGGGTGGCCGTAACGCCCCAAGGCGCAGCCGAGCTTAGAGGAGACGGGCACAGGGTTCTCATAGAGAAAAACGCCGGAGATGGAAGCGGGTTTCCTGACGGCGAATACGAAAATAGAGGCGCGGAGATTACGGATAAAGAAAGGCTCTTTTCGGAATCCGGCCTCATCGTGAAGGTAAAAGAACCCCTCCAATCCGAATACGGCCTCTTTAGGCGCGGGCAGACGCTTTTTACATACCTCCACCTTGCCCCTAATGCAGGGCTTACAATCGTTCTAATGGAAAAAGGCGTAAACGCTCTCGGCTACGAAACGCTCGAAAAAGACGGCTGCCTTCCGCTTCTTACTCCGATGAGCGAAATAGCCGGAAGGATGAGCCCTCTCGTTGCAGCCTATTACCTGCAAAGGCCGCACGGAGGCTCCGGGGTGCTGCCTTCCGGGGTTGCGGGCGTGCCTCCTGCCGATATACTGATAATCGGCGCAGGGGTCGTGGGCACGAATGCGGCAAGGGTTGCGCTGGGCCTCGGCATGAGGGTCACGGTCTTAAACAGGGGGATAGAAAGGCTTCGGCATATAGACGAAATGTTCAGGGGCGCGGTTACCACCCTCCCTTCAAACGGGTATAATATAAAGAAAGGCGTTGCCGGTGCGGATATAGTCATAGGGGCAGTGCTTTTGCCCGGGGCAAAGGCGCCTGTGATAGTAACGAGGGAGATGGTGGCGGGTATGAAAAAAGGCTCTGTCGTGGTTGATGTCTCCATAGACCAGGGCGGCTGCATCGAGACCTCAAGGCCGACAACCCATGACAACCCTGTTTATGAGGAAGAAGGCGTAATCCATTATGCGGTAACGAACATGCCCGGCGCTTATCCGAGGACATCCACGATGGCCCTCACAAACAGCACGATTCCATATATAAGGAAACTCGCATTAATGGGCGTTGAAAAGGCGGCTTCTGAGGACGGCGCCCTGAGAACCGCCCTGAATATTTACAAGGGGAAGGTCGTGCACAAAGCCCTCTCAGAGTCAACAGGCCTGCCGCTCGGCGGTGTGCCGTGAAAAAGCTCCTGCTTTTATTTCTGCTTCTGCCTGTAATCGCCTCAGGAGAGGAGACGGACGCAGTCTCAGGGCTGTCCGGAGGAGACTACCTGAAGGCCGGTGTAATATTCTTAAATGCGGCCCAATACGAAAACGCCGCCTCTTGCTTTACAAATGCATACGAAAAACTCCCTCTGCTTGGCGACTACGCCCTTTATTACAGGGCAACTGCATACGCTAAGGCAGAGGGCATGGACGAGGCCCGGAGGAGGGAGCTATCGGCAGAAAGCCTTACAGAGCTAATAGAAAAATACAGCCGCACTCCCATTAAGAGACAGGCAAGGGCAATGCTCATAAAAATCAGGCTTGAGACTGACAAAAAGGCCGCCCTGCCCCTGCTTGAATCCTACGTCAGGGACTATCCGGACGACGAAGAGATGAAGTTTCTGCTTGCCGGGCAACTGAAAGACAGGGATGCGCAAAGGGCCGGCTCTCTTTTTAAGGAGCTTTATATCAGGGCAGGGGCGTTCTCAGCGGAATCTTACAAGGAACTCCGGCAGTCGGATATCTCCACACAGGACATAATAGAGAGGTCGTCAAACCTCATAAAGGCTATGAGTTACGATGAGGCGGAATCCGGCCTGAGGGCCGCGCTTAAAAAAGACGGAGGAGGGCACAGGGCTGACATTCTAAAGACGCTCGCCCATTCGTTTTTCAGGCAGAAAAGATATAAGGAGGCGGCAGCGGCTTATCTGAAAGCCCCTGACCTTTATTATGCCGCGCTTTCGTTTTTCAGGGCAGGAGACAGCGAGGCATTCAGCGATACGCTTAAGAAGCTCATCGCGGCAAACGACGCCAGGGCAGGCAGGCTGCTCGTATCTTTTGCAGCGGACAAAAGAAGGGCAGGGGGCTCAGATGAGGCATTAAAGATGCTGGCCGGTGTAA
The DNA here is from genome assembly GCA_030682405.1 of Thermodesulfovibrionales bacterium. Taxonomy (GTDB): domain Bacteria; phylum Nitrospirota; class Thermodesulfovibrionia; order Thermodesulfovibrionales; family JdFR-86; genus JAUXOF01. The sequence goes on along the minus strand of JAUXOF010000041.1, from coordinate 3,500 downwards.
GGGCGGACTTCCCCTCTGATGCCGAAGAGGCGCTTTGGCTCACGGGATGGACGCACTACCTCGGCGGAGATTACAAAAAAGCCCTTGCTGTTTTTACAGAGCTTTGCTTATCTGGCCGGAATACAAAATACATCTACTGGAAGGCAAGGGCGGCGGAGAAGGCCGGAGAGCCCTCAGAAAATATTTACAGCAGCCTTGAAGGGGAATACGACTATTACGGCTTCCTTGCGGCAAAAAGAAGCGGCCCGAATGAAAAGCGACTGATCGGCGCACAGGCGAAAAAGGCCGTCCGGATCCCCGGCCGGGCCTCCGGCAAAAACCCTTTTAAGCGTTCGGACACGCTTGCCGAGGCAGGCATGAGGGAAGATGCCGTCAAGGAACTGGTATATGCCGCGCGGGAGCTTGCCTCAGAGGAGGATTTAATCGCCGCGGCCCTCAGGCTTAAGGACATGGGCGAATACAACAGGGCGATATACCTTATATCAGGCATTCCTCAAGACTCAAGGCCGCTTGAGATACTCTACCCCCTTGCCTTCTGGCCTGCCGTCAAGGATGCCTCACGGGAGTTTGCCGTTGACCCCTATCTCATCCTCTCGGTCATAAGGGAAGAGAGCCGTTACAGCCCGGATGCGGTCTCACGGGCCGGGGCAATCGGCATCATGCAGATAATGCCCCAGACCGGAAAACGCCTTGCCCGAGGCCTCAATGCCGATTTCAAAACAGGGCACCTCTACGAGCCCGGAACGAACATAAGGCTCGGCTCTTACTACCTAAACAGCCTGTTGAAATACTTCGGCTCCGGCCCTCCCGCGCTTGCGGCATACAATGCAGGGGAGAACAAGGTTACGGAGTGGCTGGAAAAAGGCAGATACGATTCATACGACGAATTCGTGGAGGACATCCCCTACCGCGAGACAAAGGAGTACATCAAGCGCATAATGACCACATATTTCAGATATAAAAACGGCAGAGGGGCAGGGAATGATGAGGATAGGGAGGCGCCTTCAGACGGGGCTGACGACGGTAAACCCGCAGACCCTCCGGCGGGGGCCGCGGACCCCTTCAATCTCTCAGCCTCTTATGGTATCATTAAGAATGAAATCCCATAAATCACTGTTCGATTCCGTATCTTCGGACGGTAACGCTCAGGGGACACGGCCCCGCGTGGATACGGGCGCACAGCCCGCTGAAAATAAAAAGGAGGCAACGCCATTGGAAAGACTCAGGAATCTTGATGAAAAAATAGCCGCAGCCATAGAAAAGGTAAAAACCCTGAAGGAGGAGAACTCCGCGCTTCAGGAAAAGATAAGCAGGCTTGAAGACGCCCTCGCAGGGAAAAACGAGGAGATAGAGAAGCTCGTATCCGAAAAAACCGGGATAAAGGACCAGATAGAGGAACTCCTGAGCGAGCTTGAGACCACCATACAGACGGGTTAAAACCGGATGACCAACACGGAAGTCTACATATTAGGACAGAAGTACACCATTAAGGGCGATGCCTCCGAGGAGCACATCAAGGAGCTTTCCCGGTATATAGACGAAAAGATTCAGGAGGTCCTCAGCGCCGCCCCCACCGTCTCCCCGCTTAAGGCGTTAATCCTCACCTCATTCAGCATCGCCGAGGAGATTTATAAGCTGCGTGCGGAGCAGGAAGACATCGCAAAGGGGATGGAAGAGAAGACCGCGGAACTGACCAGCCTTTTTTTTTGACGCAAACCTCTAAAACAGCGGAACCCTTAAAAACCTGCGGCTGCGTACATTGCAAGGTCTATGACGCTTGAGGGCAGCACGCCTATCAGAAGCACTGCTGCGGTTGAAATCGCAAGCGCCAGATTTACAGCCGGCGAGGTCGTAAGCCTGACCTCCTCCTTCGGCTCCCGCATGTACATGTACATGACCACCCTGAGGTAGAAATAGGCGGATATCGCGCTGAATATCACCGCAACCACAACCAGCCACGTATACCCGGCATTAACCGCGGAGACGAAGATGTAGAACTTCCCTATGAACCCCGCGGTCGGAGGGATTCCGGTAAGGGAGAACATGGAGATGAGCATGAGGGCCGCATACAGCGGGTGGGTCTTGGAAAGCCCCTCTAAGTCCGAGATGTTTTCGCCCTGAAACCCCTCGCTTCTGAGGAGGATTACTATCGCAAAGGCGCCTATGTTCATGAAGGCGTAAATCATAAGGTAGCTCATCACGCCCGCCATGCCCTCCGCCCCGCCCGCGATTATTCCCAGAAGCGCATACCCGGCATGTGCGATGGACGAGTACGCGAGCATCCTCTTTATGTTCGTCTGCATAAGGGCCAGTATGTTGCCTGTGGCCATCGTAAGAATCGCAACCGGTATCAGTACCTGCACCCAGCTTAACTTTGCCGAAGCGAACGCTATCAGGAAAACCTTGCCGATGACGGCAAAGCCCGCTGCCTTGGGGCCCACGGACATGAAGGCGGTAACGGATGTCGGAGCGCCCTCATACACATCCGGCGCCCACATATGAAACGGCGCTGCCGCTATCTTGAAGCTGAAGGCCACGCTGAAAAGTATCACGCTCAGAAGGAGCACCGGGTTTTCGGAAAGCCCGTTTTCCGAGATATAAGCGGCCACTGCCCTTATATCCGTCGTGCCGGTAATGCCGTAGGTAAGGGATATGCCAAAGAGCAGGAACGCGGAGGCGAAGGCCCCGAGAAGGAAGTACTTCACAGCGGCCTCGTTGGACCTCAGGCTGTGCTTGAGGAAACCGGCAAGCACATAAGTGGAAAGGGCCATTAGCTCAAGCCCCAGATAAAGGACTATCAGGTCCCCGGCAGATGCCATAATCATCATGCCCAGAGTCGAAAAGAGGGCGAGGCTGTAATACTCGCCGTAGTTCACCCTCTCCACCTCTATGTATTTTATGGATATAAGGATTGTAAGCATCAGGCTTACGAGGAATATCAGCTTAAAAAACATGGCATAGCCGTCGGCCACGAACATGCCGCCGAAGGTCTCGCCTGCCGCGCCGAACACATTGTAGGCCACCAATCCTGCAAGGATGAGGCTTGCCAGTGCGATAAAGTCCTTTTTCCTCACGATGAGGTCAAGCATCAGGATTGCCAGCGCCCCTATAAGCATGATTATTTCAGGCATTGCAGGGGTCAGAACAGGAAATTTTAAGGCAGTCTCCATAAATCCCTCCTTATTGAGGAAAAACCATGTCAATGGATTAAGCCGAAACGCCTATAGTATACAGAGACAGCCGTCACAAATCAATAGGATGTAGGGGTTCGGTCAAGCCAAAGTAGAAATGTCCTATTTGGTTAATAAGCATATGCCCATACGTGCCTGTCGGCATCTCCCACCGGCCCTTGTGCATGATGGAGGCGCGGCTTTTTATTTTCCATTCCCGCCGTCTCTTTTTATCCCGTACTCTCTCTCAAGTATTTCCTCTGCCTTGCGCTTCCATGCCTTTTCGTCAAAAGGCGTCTTAAGCTGGTATTTCTCCGAAAGCCCGACCGC
>JAUXOF010000027.1 GCA_030682405.1 Thermodesulfovibrionales bacterium | reverse complement strand
CCTCCAAGTCCTCGATGTATTCCACCAGTTTTTTGTAGTCCTTGATAGGCAGAAGCACCGACGACTCCCTGCCTTTTTCGTCAATAACGATATTCTTTTTCACTTTTAACACGGCACGCCTCCTTAACCTGACATCTTAAGGATAGCAAAAGCAAAGGGGAAAAAAGTAAGCGTGAGCGAAAGAAGGAAGCGGGCGACCGGAAGGCCGGAGTCAACTTATTCTCGACTGTGGCACAAAGAATGGGGGTGGGTCACCCCCCCCCATAAATCCTCGCAATGGCAGTATTACTCCGTGCCTCCCTCCACAAAGGCGTTTAACAACTTGCCCGTTGTGGAGAACTATTCATCTTCTGCAAAGGCGTCGGGATAAGCTTTGCTTAACTTTTCTACCATTATGTCGAAATAGTCCATCTCAGCATAGTCGTTTCTTTGCTCGCAGTTTCCCTCTACTATTTTGCGGAAGTGATTTCTAATAATTGTTGTCATGAACAGGTTTTCGTTTAATAAAGCTGCTCCAATAAACTCTTTCCCATCCTTCTTATAGTACTCATCAAGCGTTGCCTTATCGAAAGTCTTAAAAGAATAGTAATGACCGACTCTGATGGACTGGTCTTCATGGTTTGCCATCCACTGATGGAGCTTGTCTAAGTATGCTGGAACAGTTGATGCAACCCACATCCTTAATTTTTTGAAAGCCTTTTCCAAATCGTTATTATTTGAACGCCATCTATCGAATACGTATTTATAAAAAGTTTCATCAGCAATTTTTGCATGGAGTTTGGTTATCTGGTGTACAAGACCGATAGCCCACTGTTCTGTTAAAGGAGCTTTTATTAATAAATTCCATGCCGCAGAAATTGCCTCACTATGCGAATAGTCCTGCCATCCTTCATCATATCCAACTGGAGAAATTGACTTATAATCTTCATGTAAGTTTGGGTTATCCAAAGCGTAGATGCTACATAAAAACCACCGCTCATCACTAAGCTTTTCTGCCCATCCGCGTTTGTCAAATATACAAGCAAGAGTTTCTCCTTTTAAGGACTTGTTAGTTACTAATGCATATGTTTCTGCATCAGTGCCTTCTTCAAGTATTTTGACAAGCGGTGTATGCTTCAAACTTATCGCCCCAAAAGATCCTAAAGGGAAATCTGGATTTAATAAAGCAGCACATCTAATAGTTTCGTCTTTATTTTCATTAAATAGCTTTTCTACAACATTACTATTTTTCGAATATTTGGCTAAAGCAAGCTTTATAAGTTCATTGCCAGAGTCGGCTAATACAAAAGATAGTTGATATGACATATTTTCATCATTGAGATTTTCGAAGTAACGATATACTTCCTCTGGAGAGGACAACAGTAATCGCTTCGCCTCGATAAGCACTTTTGGATCAGCTATATCGCCCATTTATTCTTCCGGCTGTGCCAAGTTTGTAATTTGCCCCCTATATTTCTCACCAAAAAGCCCCATTCCCAAAACCTGCTTAATCCTACCCCTTCCCCCGCAAAAAGGCAAATGAGGGGGAGGGCCTCCCCCTACCAAAAAAATAAAACAAGGGCAACGAACAACCTTCATGGAGCGGATGTTATAATAGTCAGATGAAACGGGGTGTGCTTATTTTCCTCTTTGTGGCCGCGATGGTTTTGGCGGACCAGGGTACAAAGCATCTTGCCGAGACCTCTATATCCTCCTCCGAATCCATCGGGGTGCTGCCGTTTTTAAGCTTGGTTAACGTCAGAAACGAGGGTGCGGCATTCGGGCTTTTCAAGGCGCTGGGAAACAAGTTCTTCATCGCTGTCTCGCTCCTTGCCATAGGGTTTATGATAGGCCTGCTCTGGAGGGGCAGGGACTCAACCTTCAGCCTTTCCCTCATACTTGCGGGCGCAACAGGCAACCTCATAGACAGGCTCCTTTACGGCTACGTGAGGGACTTTATAGATGTCTTTATAGGCAGGCATCACTGGCCTGCGTTTAACGTGGCGGACTCCTGCCTCACCGTGGGGATTCTCTGGCTGCTTATATCGCCCGCAGTTAAGAGGCCTATAGGTAAGAAGCCCATGGGCAAGAGGAAGGCATAGCCGTGCATCCTGAGCTTATAAGAATAGGCCCCCTGACCATATACACATACGGGGTGTTCGTTGCCGCGGGGTTTTTGCTCGGCCTCGGGCTTGCCGTAAGGCAGGCAAAGAAAGAGGGGCTGCCTTATGAGCACATCGCAGACCTCGGTTTTTACATCCTCGTTGGCGCGATTGCAGGCTCAAGGCTCTTTTATGTTCTCTTGAACATCAGGCATTATCTCCAAAACCCGCTTGATGCGCTGAAGATATGGGAAGGCGGGCTGGTGTTTTACGGCGGGCTTGCAGCCGCGCTCGTGCTTGCCGCATGGCACTTAAGGAGAACCGGCCTGCCCTTCTGGAGGACCGGAGACATATTCGCCCCTTCCCTTGCAATAGGCCACGCTATAGGGAGGTTGGGGTGCTTTTCAGCAGGCTGCTGCCACGGCGCTCCGGCAGATGTCCCGTGGGCGGTGACATTTACCGATCCCAAAAGCCTTGCGCTTAAAGACATTCCCCTCCATCCCGTACAGCTTTACGAGTCAGGCGGGGAGTTTGCGATATTTCTGCTTCTTATCTTCCTTAGAAAGAGGCGGTCGTTTCCCGGCGAGCTTCTGCTTGCCTACGGCATTACGTACCCTGTCCTGAGGTTTATCGTAGAGTTCTTCAGGGGCGATGAGGCAAGGGGATTTATTGCCCCGTGGCTTTCGGTATCTCAGGCAGTAAGCGCGGTTGTATTTATCGTCTCTCTATCGGTGTTTTTAAGGCTCAGAAAACAGGCCTAATTCTTTTCAGTCCCGATTACAGGCTCTTCCTGACTGTCTAAAATGTCATAGGCGAGGAGTTCTTCCACATAATCCCTTAAGATTTTCGTCTCTTTTTCCCTGACCCCTTTGAACTCTATCGCCGCCCCGGGCGGGACCTTCAGCTCTCCGCCGAAAAGCCCTTTTGTGTAAATGACTTCGCCTTTAAGCGTAACCGCCTTCCTATCCTTTAGCGGAAGGGCCACCTCGACTTCCGAACCCACGGGGAACGGGTCTTTCATCCTCAGGTAGACGCCTCCTTCTGAAAGGCTTTCGGTATAGAGTTTGTGGTTTTCCCCGTTACAGGTCACGACCACCTTCTCCCTGAAATCGGCCCTCACGTGCTTTCTCTTTTTTCTCCACTGCGAGTATATGCACTCCTGCAGGGCCTCATGGATACTGTCCACTTTTACCGGCTTCAACAGATAACTGAAGCAGCCTAACTTTTTACATCTCGCTATTGTCTCCGGGCTGGAATCCACGGTCAGCATGATAACCGGGATATGGGCTGTCTGCTTGTCCTCTTTTATGCGCCTCAGGGTCGCAATGCCGTCCATCGTCTCCATCATTACATCCAGTATTACTATGTCCGGCTCCACAAGCTTAAGAAGCTTCAGGGCCTCCACGCCGTTTTCGGCAAGCACCACTGTATAGTCCAGCCTCTTTAAAAGCACCCCAAGGTACATCAGCACCGTCTGGCTGTCGTCGGCTATGAGTATCTTTTTCTTTTTTGACCTCATGCTGTTTAATTTACACCCTTAGTGCCGATGTAGTCAACTTTCTGGAGGCTTCAGGCTGAGGTCTGATTGCCTATGGAAATAACATTAGCCGCTGCCGAGCTTGTCTATCTCTTTCTTGAAATAGCCTGCAGCCTCGTCATCAAGGACGCAGAACTCGACAACCTCAAGGCTGCTTGAGGGGTTTGACTTCAGATATCCGGCAGCCTCGGCTACGAGTATCCCCGCGCACCTGTCCTTTGGAAAGCCGAATATGCCGGAGCTTATCGCAGGCATTGAGATGCTCTTAAGCTCATGCCTTGCGGCAAGCACGAGGCTGCTTAGAACCGCGCCCCTCAGTTTCTGGTCCTCCTGCCCTTCTCCCATCCGGGGGCCTACTGCGTGTATGACGTGCTTTGCATGGAGACTGCCTGCGGTGGTGATTGCGGCTGTGCCCACGGAAGTGAAGCCTATCCTGTCGCTTTCTTCCTGTATGATATCGCCGCCTTTTCTTACTATCGCCCCTGCCACTCCGCCTCCGTGCTTGAGTGCGCTGTTTGCGGCATTCACTATCGCATCCGTATCCCTTTCGGTTATGTCGCCCTGAACAAGCCTCAGGGTCTTGCCCCCGACCTTATGCTCCGATATAAGCTTCAATGCGCCCGCCCCCTTTAATTGAGTTTGTCGTATAGTTGTCATGATTTTATATAATAAACCGCTATCCTTTTACAACCCCCATTGGCCTGAGCCTTGCAACCTTCCTTGAAATCCCTGCCCTGTGCACGACATCCACCACTTCGGAGACGTCCTTGTACGCCTCGGACATCTCCTCTGCCAAAGTCCCCCTTCCTGTTGAGCGCACTATTATCCCCTTGTCTTCCATCTCCCTCCATATGGCCCTTCCCTTCGCCTGCCTTATGGCCTGATGCCTTGACATGACCCTGCCTGCGCCATGGCATGTAGAGCCGAATGTAAGCTGCATCGCCCTCTCCGTGCCGGCAAGGACGAACGATGCCCTGCCCATGTCTCCGGGGATGAGCACCGGCTGGCCGGTCTTTTTGTATGCAGAAGGAAGCTCAGGATGCCCCGGCGGAAACGCCCTCGTTGCGCCCTTCCTGTGAACTACAAGCCTCATTTTTTTGCCCTCTACGATATGCTCCTCCACCTTTGCCACATTGTGGGCGACATCATAAAGCAGGGTCATTCCGAGCCCCTGCGGGGATATGCCGAGGGCCTTCATTAATGCCTCTCTTGTCCAGTGCATGATGCACTGCCTGTTCGCCCACGCATAATTTGCCGCGGCTGCCATAGCGGAAAGATAGTCCTGAGCCTCCGGGCTTCCGTACGGCGCGCAGGCAAGCTCCTTATCCGCAAGCTCTATATTATATTTCCCCGAGGCCCTCTCCATGACATCAAGGAAATCCGTGCAGACCTGATGCCCGAACCCCCTTGAGCCTGTGTGTATCATGACTGTCACTTGGCCCTCGAAAAGCCCGAATGCGCGTGCAGCCTCCTCGTCGTATATCTCGTCCACGTACTGTATTTCGAGGAAATGGTTTCCAGAGCCTAAGGTGCCCTGCTGCGCCCTTCCGCGCTCGTATGCCTTTTGGCTTATGAGCGAAGGGTCTGCGCCCTCCATGCACCCTCCGGACTCTATCCTCTCAAGGTCAGATGCGTCCCCGTAGCCCTGCTCGATTGCCCATCCAGCGCCTTTTAGGAGGAGCTTTCTTTCGTCCTCATGCCCGAGCCGTATCCTGCCCTTTGAGCCCACGCCCGCCGGTATCTCCCTAAAGAGGCTTTCTACGAGTTCCTTTAAGCGGTGGGCAATGTCCTGTTTTCTAAGATTGCTTCTCAGTAGCCTCACACCGCAGTTTATGTCATAGCCCACCCCCCCTGGGGAGACCACACCCTCTTTAAGGGTGAATGCAGCAACCCCGCCTATGGTAAAACCGTAGCCTGTGTGGATGTCCGGCATTGCGAGCGAGGCGGACACTATGCCGGGAAGGGTTGCAACATTTGCCACCTGCGCTATGGACTGGGGCTCAAGAAAGGCCTCCAGCGTCTCATCCGCATATATAATGCCCCTCACCCTCATGCCCGGCTTATACCCAACAGGCACCTCAAGCCTCTCCGCGTCAAGCCTCCTAAGACCCTCTATCAACATATCCCCCTTATGATTGATATCATGTCGTCCTAATCATATATCAAATACTATTTCAGCGCTCCAGAGGCCGTCTTTTTTTTCGATTTTGAGATTATGGTATGTTGCGGCCTTAATAAGAAGCCCCTTTTCGTGCCTTCCGGGGTCAAAGTCCTCGCCCCTTACCGTTGCATTGACCCTATTGCCGTTGAGTTCATTTATCGAGATGCCCTTCCCTGTAAAACCATATGTGTCGAATTGAAAAATAAGTTCGTTCAGCCATGCAACGAGAAGCCCATCGCTTGATGAGGACGTGACGGTTACGGACATCTCCTTTTTCTCCTCAACCAGAGCGATGTCCGTAATCAGGCTGTACATGCCGAGAGCGGCGTTTATAAAGACTTCCTTAAGGTCTTTCCCTACGGCCCGTATCCCGGCGTCCCCGGAGATGTCCATCGGCTCATAGCTTCCTTTATTGCTCATAAGTAAGGCTATCATTTAAGCATGGGGGAGTCAATGACCGGCCTGATTGCTATTAAAGCGATAATTGCTATGAGGCTGAGCAGACTTCCCGTATCTTCTCGTATATCTCTTCAGGGGCAACCGTTGCCCCTCCGGGCCTGCCGTAAAAGGCGACCTCCGCGCCCTTAGCGCAAACCGAAAGCCTCACATCCTCTACCATCTGGCCTGCGTTAAGCTCTATTGTTATGAACCGCTTCACCCTGTCGGCAAGGGCGGAGAGTTCTTTTTCAGGGAAAGGAAACAGGCTTACCGGCCTGAAAAGGCCGACCTTGAAGCCCTCTTTCCTCAACCTCTGCTGGGCCGAAATCGTAAGCCTTGCGGCAATGCCGAAGGCAACGACAACTACCTCGGCGTCCTCCGTATCCAAGGACTCGAACCTGACCTCTTTTTTCCTGAGAACCTTATATTTTTCCTGAAGGACTGCGTTTCTGGCCTCAAGCTCTCCCTCTCCCATGTAAAGGGATTTTATCACGCCGGCGGGCCTGCCCTTGCACCCTGTGAGCGCCCACGACTTTTCCGGCAGCTTGGGCCTCTTGTACGGCGTAAGATACAGCGGCTCCATCATCTGCCCGAGGATGCCGTCCGCCAGTATCATGACGGGCGTGCGGTATATGTCCGCCTTGTCAAAGGCGAGCATGGTGAGGCCCCAGAGTTCCTGAACGCTGTTTGGCGCATAAACGAGCATCCTGTAGTCGCCGTGCCCTCCGCCCTTTACGGCCTGAAAATAATCCGCCTGGCTGCCTGATATGTTGCCGAGCCCCGGCCCCCCCCTTTGTATGTTTACTATCACAGCGGGGAGTTCAGCCCCTGCAAGGTAGGAGATGCCTTCCTGCTTGAGGCTTATGCCCGGGCTTGAGGAGGAGGTCATGGCCCGTGCGCCTGCCGCAGCCGCGCCGTAGACCATGTTTACAGCGGCAAGCTCGCTTTCGGCCTGAATGAAAACGCCGCCTGCCTCATGCATCCGCCACGACATGTACTCCGGGATTTCGTTCTGAGGGGTAATGGGGTAGCCGGCGTAAAAACGGCATCCGGCATGGATGGCGGCCTCAGCCGCAGCCTCGTTGCCCTTCATCAGGACTTTTTTCACGGAAGGTTTCTAAGTTTCGGACGAATTTCCTGTGTGCCGTAGGCTTCTGTCTTCAGGTTTTGGGTGGCAACCCCCACATCTATCGTGCCGTCGGGCATCAAGAGGCCCCTCGCAAGGCCTCCCTTCAACTCCCTGGGCGATACGTCTGACAACTCAGGAACTATGAACACATCTTCGCTGCCGTATACGTCGCTTATATCAATATAAAAATCCTCAAGGCATCTGCCTATATACCCGCCCCCGACATACACCTTTTTGGCGCCTATGCTCGACAGGAATTCCAGCAGGCGAACCATGTCGCTCTCAAGGAGATAGCCCCTGCTTGCGGACTTGGATTCCACAAAAAGAACGGATTTTGAGAGGTTGGTCACCTCGTTTAAGTAACGGGCGTACTCATCAATCCCGTTTTTGTAAACATACCCTTTGAAACTTTTGTAATTCCTCGGCAGAACAATAATTATAAGCTTCTCTTCAGTGGACTTGTATTCAAGAAAATCCCTCGTGCGCCTCTCCTGCGCCTGGAGCACGGAAAAATTGATGTCAGGCGGAGGCACGGACAGAAGCCTTTCCACAACATTCTTTTTCCCTAAATAATCCTCCTCCGGCTGTTTTTCCTCAGCCGGCATGTCCTTATACTGAAAAAACGGGAAATACCCGGGATGGACGATTACATATACAGCGCCGTTTTCAAGGAATTTCCTGTAGTCCTCATATTCCTTTTCGCTCACGCTATTGAGCCTTCGTATCTTCAGCCCCTCGTAAGCGTTTTGAATCCATGCGGGGCTGTCCTCCACAGTCCTGTTTCTCTCCTCTATCCCGATTATAACAGCCTTATCTTCTTCTCCCCCGGCCTTCATGACAGGTCTTATGGAATTGATATCCTGCTGCACTATAGCCCTTGAAGCGGCACAGGAAGAAAGCAGTGCGAGGGTTATTGTGAGGATTATTACACACAGAAGCGTCTTTTCACGCATTTTTAGCCTTGTTTTCATAATGTTTTATTATTATTCATACACTATTGCTTTAAGTATAGCAAAAAACAAACCCGTTTGACAAACTATACGATATTTCATTATGATTTCAGTCTCTTATGTATTTTCAGGAACTTAAATCAACGCTGCACGGGTTCTGGGCCCAAAGGGGCTGCGCAATACTTGAGCCTTACGACATGGAGGTCGGCGCCGGCACATTCCACCCGGCCACATTCTTCAGGGTTCTGGGGCCTGAGCCGTGGCGGGCCGCATATGTGGAGCCTTCAAGGAGGCCCACGGACGGAAGGTACGGGGAAAACCCCAACCGCCTTCAGCATTACTACCAGTATCAGGTGATACTCAAGCCCTCGCCTGAGGATTCGCAAGAGATTTATCTCAAGAGCCTCTCTGCAATCGGCATAGACCCGCTTGCACACGATATACGGTTTGTGGAAGACGACTGGGAGTCCCCGACCCTGGGCGCATGGGGCCTTGGGTGGGAGGTCTGGCTCGACGGCATGGAGATTACACAGTTTACTTATTTCCAGCAGGTCGGGGGCATTGACCTTAAGCCCGTGTCCGTTGAGATAACCTACGGCCTTGAAAGGCTCGCCATGTACATACAGGGCGTTGATAATGTCTTTGAAATAGAATGGGCCAAGGGGATTAAGTACGGAGACATCCACCGCATGAGCGAGGTGGAATTCTCAAGGTATAATTTCGACCTCTCGGACAAAGACATGCTCATTGGACAGTTCGAGGCGTTTGAAAAAGAATGCATACGGTTAAACAAGGCCGGGCTTGTCCAGCCGGCTTACGAGTTCTGCCTCAAGTGCTCCCACACGTTTAACCTCCTTGACGCAAGAGGGGCCATCTCCGTATCCGAGCGAACGGGATACATTGCGAGGGTGAGAAACCTTGCAAAGCTCTCTGCCGAGGCGTTTTATAAGCAGAGGGAAGGGTTAGGTTTCCCTCTCCTTAGGAAAAATAGATGAGCGCTCTCCTTCTTGAGATAGGCGCTGAGGAGATACCCGCAAGGTTTCTGCACGCCGCCGTCTCCGACCTTGGGTTATCCGCAGCCCGAAATATTGAATTAGAATATAAAATTCCGTTTTCGGGTATAACCACATTCGGCACCCCCCGGAGGCTTGCGCTCATCGTAGAGGGATTACCTGAAAGGCAGGAGGATAGGGTTAAGGAGGTCTTCGGCCCGCCAAAGAAAATCGCTTATAACGAAGATGGGACGCTTACTAAGGCAGGTCTTAAGTTTGCGGCAGCGGCGGGCATCGGTACTGATAAACTTATTATTAAGAAAAAAGACAAGGGCGAATACGTCGTTGCCGTGATAGAGGAAAAGGGCGCTCCGGTCGGCGACATCCTGCCTGAAGTCCTAAAAAAGATAATCCTATCTCTTAGCTTCCCCAAATCAATGAGATGGGGAGACGGGAGTTTGAGGTTCGTCCGCCCGATAAGGTGGATAGCCGCCCTGCTTGATAAAGAGGTAATACATTTTGACATGGACGGAATTAAAAGCGGAAACCTGACTTACGGCCACAGGTTTCTATCTCAGGGCGCGGTAAGGATTGAAGACCCCGGCTCCTATGTCAAGCTCCTAAGAGAGAACTTCGTCATCGTAGATGGGGATGAAAGAAAAGAGATTATAAAAAAACAAATGTCAGAACTTGTCCGCGGGGAAGGCGGAACGTTTGTGGAGGATAGCGGCCTCCTCAGTACGGTTGCATATCTCGTCGAATATCCTCATGCGGTAATGGGGAGTTTCGATGAAAAATACCTGAGCCTTCCTCCTGAGCTTCTAACCGTGGTCATGAAAGGCCACCAGAAATATTTCTCCGTCAGGGATAATAGCGGAAACCTTAAAAACCGCTTCATCCTCATAAGCAACACAAAGGCGGAAAACGACGACACCGTGAGGAAGGGCGCTGAGAGGGTCATAAGGGCGAGGTTTGAGGACGCAAGGTTTTATTACGAGGAAGACTTAAAAAAGCCGCTTTCCGAACGGGTGGAGGAGCTTAAGCGCGTGACCTTCTATGAGGGGTTGGGAAGCCTGTATGACAAGACTATGCGCATTGTCAGGCTTTCGGAGTTCATAGCCGATAAGGTTTTCGCAAATGAGATTCCGGGGGATAAAGAAAGACACGTTGAAACCGCAAGGCGCGCCGCGCTTCTTTCAAAGGCAGACCTGATTACAGGTGTGGTAAGGGAATTCCCGGAGCTTCAGGGCATAATGGGGGGTTACTATGCCGGAGGAGACGGAGATACGGCGTCCGTCTGTAAGGCGATAGGGGAGCAGTATTTTTACAGCCATCAGGATATCTTTGACATAAGCAAACAAGGGGCGATACTTTCCCTTTCCGACAAGATGGACACGATAGCTGCGTTTTTCTCCATAGGGCTTAAGCCCACAGGCTCTCAGGACCCGTTTGCCCTAAGAAGAAACGCGCTTGCGATAATAACCATGCTCGTGGAGAAAAAATACGGACTGACCATAAAGGAGATTCTTGAGGCCGCGCTCTCATCTTTTGGCAAGGCAGACTCAGGGACTTTAAAGGACGAGATACTTGAGTTTTTTGAGACAAGGCTTGAGTTCCTTCTTTCATCCGAGGAGTTCCGAATCCTCCGCGATAAGCCCCTTGCCAAGGACGTGATAGACTCCACGATTCATTTCTCCACAGAGACTCCGCTTAATGATTTCTTAAGAAGGATGGACTCGGTTACCGCATTTAAACGGGAAGACGGATACGCCGATTTCCTGACCGCGATAAAGAGGGTGAGGAATATCCTCGTCCACGCAAAAGGGCTTCCTCCGGTGAACGCATCTCTGTTTAGGGACGATGCCGAAAGTGCGCTTTTCGGGGCGTTTGGGAAGGCCGGAGCGGACTCGGGGGAGTTTCTTTCAAGGCAGGACTACGATGGTGCGCTTAAGGCCCTTCTTCCGCTTACAAGCCCCATAAACGCCTTCTTCGACGCCGTCATGGTCATGGACAAGGACCCGGAGATTAAAGCAAACCGCCTTGCGCTTTTATACGCCATCTGGCAGGCCGCATCGGAGATTGCGGACTTCTCCAAGCTTACATCCCCTCAAGCCTTCTTACCCTTTCCTCCATCGGCGGGTGGGTGCTGAAAAGCCTTGTAATCCCGCCTCCTGAGAGGGGGTTTACGATGAACATGTGGCTCGTTGCCGGGTTTGCCTGCATCGGGACTTTCTTTGAGGCCCATTCGAGTTTTTTAAGGGCGCTCGAGAGAAACCTTGGGTTTCCGGCGAGCCTTGCGCCCCCTTCGTCCGCCGCATACTCCCTTGACCGCGATATCGCCATCTGAACGAGCATGGCCGCTATGGGGGCAAGTATCATCATCGCTATGGCGGCTATAGGGTTTCCTCCCTTGTTGTCGTCGCCATGCCTTCCGCCGCCGAATATCATGGCCCACTGCGCCATGTGGGCGAGATAGCTTATGGCCCCTGCAACCGTGGCCGCTATGGTGCCGATAAGTATGTCCCTGTTGCGGATGTGCGCAAGCTCATGCCCGATGACGCCGGAGAGTTCCTCCGGGCTTAGTATGTTCATTATTCCTGTCGTTACGGCCACTGCCGCATGGGAGGGATTCCTGCCCGTTGCAAATGCATTGGGCTGGTCGGCCTCTATCATATACACCTTGGGCATAGGCATACCTGCCTTCTGCGCAAGCCTCCTGACCGTTGCGTAAAGCTGGGGGGACTCGGACTCGCCCACCTCTTTTGCCTTGTACATCTTGAGCACTATCTTGTCGCTGAACCAGTAGGCAAATGCGTTCATCGCAAGCGCAAATATCAGGGCCATTGTCATGCCCTGCCTGCCGCCAAAGGCATTGCCGGCCATAACCAGTATGACCGTCAGGCCTGCAAGCAAAAACATCGTCTTTAAAGCGTTCATATATTTTCATCCTCCGTCATTTCGTTGTTTTACTCAGCATAAAGGCGCTTCCACTGTTACTAATGAATTTTAACCTATTTGAGGGGGTAATTTCAATCCACGCAGAGGCTGAGCGCGTTCTCAAGTTCGCTTAGTTTAAAGGGCTTTTTGAGGGTTACTATCCCCCGTGCCTTGAATTCCTCCGCCATGTCCGGGGTTATAAATGCGGAACAAACGACAATCTTTATATTTTCCGGCAATTCACTCACCCTTTTTATTATACGTGTGCCATTTCCCTCAGGCATCCTGAGGTCTGTGAATAGGATATCGAATTTA
Source organism: Thermodesulfovibrionales bacterium (assembly GCA_030682405.1). Taxonomy (GTDB): domain Bacteria; phylum Nitrospirota; class Thermodesulfovibrionia; order Thermodesulfovibrionales; family JdFR-86; genus JAUXOF01. The sequence goes on along the minus strand of JAUXOF010000027.1, from coordinate 11,911 downwards.
TTGTTGTCAATAAGCCTGATTGCCTCCTGTATATTGGGCGCAGCAACTACTTCATAGCCCCATTTCCTGAGCGCCCTCTCAAGAAACCACCGCACAAGCTGCTCATCGTCCACAATAAGAATTCTCATACCCCTCCCCTGCTTTCCTCTCTTTAATAGGGTTAAAGCAAAAACCATGCTAAGTCTTTTCGGGAAGGAATCCGAACTTCTGCATCCGGTATCTGAGGGTGTCCCTTGTGAGGTTCAGTAGCCTTGCCGCCTTTGTCTGGTTCCCCCTCGTAGTGTCAAGGGCCTGCCGTATAAGCTCCTTTTCCACCTCTTCTATGTCAAGACCGCCGGGGGGGATGCGCATATTGATGTTCTTTGCGTTTTGTGTGGCCATCTCCTTATAGGTCAGCTCCAGAGGAAGGTGCTCCGGCAGGATGTATTCCTCGTTCTCAAGTATCATTGCCCTTTCTATGACATTCTTAAGCTCCCTGACATTGCCGGGCCATGGGTAATCCATGAAGCACTTCTCTGTTTCCTTGGAGATGCCCTTTACGTTCTTTTTGAATTCCCTGTTGAAATCGTTTATGAAGTGCTTGGCAAGATGAAGTATGTCCTCTTTCCTGTCCCTGAGGGGGGGCATTACGACAGGTATCACCTTCAGCCTGTAGTAGAGGTCTTCCCTGAAATTGCCGTTTTTGACCTCTTCCGCCATGTCCTTGTTTGTAGCGGCTACTATCCTTACGTCAACCTCTATGTCCTTTGTGCCGCCTATCCTCTTAAACGCCTTGCCCTCAAGCACCTTAAGGAGCTTGGCCTGCGTGGAGGGACTCATTTCGCCTATTTCATCGAGGTATATGGTGCCGCCGTCCGAGAGCTCGAACAGTCCCTTTTTCATCGCCTTTGCGTCCGTGAACGAGCCCTTTTCGTGTCCGAAAAGCTCGCTCTCTATGAGGGTCTCCGGCAGTGCGGTGCAGTTAATCTCCATAAACGGCTTGTCCGCCCTTCTGCTCTGGTAGTGGATGACCTTTGCCGCAAGGTCCTTTCCCGTGCCTGATTCGCCCTGCAGGAGGACCGTTGTTGCATCGCTCCGCGCTATCTTCCTTATCACATCAAAGACCTTCTGTATCTCCTCTGACTGGCCGATTATACTGTCAAAGCCGTATCTTGCCGACAGGTGCGACCTGAACTGGAAGACTTCTTTCCTCAAAGAGACGGTCTCGAGGGCCTTGTGCACCAATATCTTCAGCTTGTCCATATTGAAGGGCTTCTCAAGAAAGTCGTAGGCCCCGAGCTTTATGGTCTTTACCGCGGTCTGTATGTCTCCGAAGGCGGTAATCATCACCACAAGGGCGTCGTTCTGTATCTCTTTTATGCCTTCAAGCACGGTTATTCCCGAAACATCCGGCAGGTGGATGTCAAGGAAGGTGATGTCCGGAATCTCTTCCTTGAACATGCCAAGCCCCTCAAGCCCTCGCTCGGCGGTAATAACGGTATAGCCCTCCTTTGTGAGGTTCTGCTCCATAGACCACCTCAGGAGCTTCTCGTCGTCTATAACAAGTATCTTTGCCTCAGGCATTTTCCCTCCATACAGGAATGGCTATGCGGAAATTGCTGCCCGCTCCCATCTGACTGCTCACATATATGTCCCCGCCGTGTTTTTCCACAATCGCCTTGCTGATGGCAAGGCCAAGCCCGGTGCCCATGTGCTTGGTGGTGAAAAAGGGCTTGAATATGTTCTTTATGTCGGCCTGCGATATGCCGTGCCCTGTGTCGGAAATGACCACATCCACCTCGTTCGTTTCGGCCTTCCGGTATGTCGTAATGGTTATCTCCCCTCCGCCGGGCATTGAATGCAGCGCGTTGATCATTATATTCAAGAATACCTGCTGCATCTGCTCGGGGTCAATATATGCGTCTTCTATGTCATCCACCATAACAATATTTGTATCAACGCCCTGCTTCTTGGCCTGGCCTGCGACAAGCCTCAGCGCCCGCTCGATTACAGGCATGACCTGCGTCTTTATGCGGTGAGGCTCAGGCGGCCGGGCAAAGTTAAGGAGGTCCCTTACGGCCTTGTCAAGCCTGTCTATCTCGCTTAACACCTCGTTTATTATGCCTCTTCTTGGGTCGCTGTCCAGAAAGTCCTCGGCAAAGACCTGAATGGCCCCGCTTATGCCTGCAAGCGGGTTTTTTATCTCATGGGCTATGGCCGAGGCAAGCTCCCCTATGGTGGCCAGCTTTTCAACCTTCTGTATGGAATCTATGTGGCAGTTCTCCACCTCCTGCCTTGCCCTGTAGAGTTCCGCAAGCATGGAATCGAGGCTTTTTGCAAGGTCCCCCACCTCGTCCTTGCTGTCCGTGAGGAAACGGGCATTGAGGTCGCCTTCCTCCACCCGCTTGACGGTTTTTATTATGGCCTCAAGCGGCCTTGTCACGAGAAACGCCGTCATTGCGCCCAAGGACAGGGACAATATCAGGAACGACGAAATGTAAAATATCGCGGCGTTTACCCGCGAATCCCTGATGCTTTTATAATAGCTGTCCATAACGATTTCAACCGAGAGGATGCCCATCACCCGTTCGCTGCTGCCGTGGCATCCCTGACAGGGCCTTTCGTTGAATATCGGCAATGTCATGGAATATATCAGATGCCCGCCTTTTTCTTTCGAGGATATGCAGGTGGATGCCGGGTTGATGGGAACGCCGTTTCCGACTGCCCGTCCCTTCTCAGCCGGAACGGAAGAGCTCATTATGGTCCCGTCCTCCCTGTAAAGCCTCACGGCATTTATGTCCTCTGCTATCAACATCTCGACAAACTCCTGAAAATGCGCTGCCTTGCCCTCAAGCATCAGGGCCATAAGGGCGTTCTTTATCACCTTCGTCATGAGCGTCAGCTTGGCCATGCTGTCGGAATTTATCCGCTGCTCCTCGGCCTTGAGGTTTTTATACGACAGTGAGCCGAAGACCACCACGAGCACCAGACTTACGCCCACAATGTACTTGTTCTTGAGGCTCAAAACCCCTCCTCGGATGCACGGCCTCTCTGGCGCCGGGCGTACGCAGAGCCGCGTCTACTGGCTCCCGTATGCGTGCAACCCGCTCAGGAGCAGGTTCACGCCCAAATAAGTAAATATCACTGCGACAAACCCTATGACGGCAACTACCGCAGCCTTATGCCCCCTCCAACCCCTCAGCGTCCTTGCATGGAGGAAAAAGGCGTAAACAAACCACGTTATCAGTGACCATGTCTCCTTGGGGTCCCAGCTCCAGTATACGCCCCACGCCTGATCCGCCCATATGGCGCCGAATATCAGGCCTCCCAAGGTGAATATCGGGAACCCTATGGCTATGCTTTTATACGTAATCTCGTCAAGCGTTTTGTCGGAGATGCCGAAGGCCCCTATCAGCTTTTTAAGGATGCTGCCGTAATTCCATACGGCGAATACGAGGCCGAGGGCTGCCATGTAGCTCAGGACCGAAATCAGGGGCGAGGCGTTAGAGAAGGTCGCCTTAAACAGATAGCTCTTTATCAGCGCCTCCGGCGTTGCCGCAACAAGCTTGAACTTCAAAAAATCAAGGCCCATGGCGGCAAGCACCGCGGCGAACACCCCGAGCATCACGGTCCAGAATATATAGGAGCCTTCCGTCTTTTTATGAGTGGTGGTTATCAGGTACATAAGCGCGGTGCTGAAGGAAAGGGCGAACATTGCATAGGCTATGAAGCTCATCATCACATGCACTAAAAGCCAGTTGCTCTGAAGCGCGGGCACAAGAGGCTGTATCTCCTTTGACATGCCTGAGAGGTCTATGAAGGCAAGGGCGAGGCCCGCAACCGGGGTGACGAATGCCCCAAAGGAACGGTTCTTATACTTGAACTCCACCACGAGGTAGGTAAGTATCAGGCACCATACGAAAAATATCAGGGACTCATAGAGATTGGTAAGCGGGGCGGAGCGCAGCCAGCCCATGCCGCTCAGGTCGTAAAACTCCTTCCACCGCGAAAGTATCCCAATGCTCTGTAGTAGAAAGCCGGTTATCGTGAATGCCGTGGCCGCGCGGCCTATATTAAGGTTTTTAAAGGCTATGTACGTGATATAGGCCATCATCGCAAGGATATAGGCCACTGTGGAGACGCCGAAGAAAAAAGAGCTGTCCATTATTTTCCTCCTTCCCTCAGAAGGGATTCTATTTTAGTTGCCTTTCTTTCCAATGCCTCCCGGTTTTTGTTGGCGGACGCCCCGAGAGTAACCGTAACCGAGCCCTTTGCCCCGTGAAGACTTATCCATATCCTCCTATGGCTCAGGAAAAAAACCACATAAAGCCCTATGCTCATCAGAAGGCATCCGAGGTAGACGACCCAGACCCCGGGGTCGCGGCGCACTTGAAGGCCGGTGTACTGGCCGCCCCAGATGTCTAACAGTTGTATGAAATGACCGCTTGCGAGCGTCCCGGTGTCGGGGTATCTCTTGAGCACCCATTTGTGGACTTCCTCGGCCCCTGCTGATGTTATATCGAGATGCACTGCTGGATTGTTCATCATCTCGTTGTAAGTGAACGGCCTCCCGGCCTCGTCAAATGAAAGCGCGGGGCTGAAGTCCGCTGCCGTGACCTCCAGCTTTGTTCCGGGGATAAGGAACTTCTCGCCCTGCCTGACCCTCAGGGTCTCGGATTGGCCGGATGGAGAGGTCAGCCGCAGGATGAACCGCACATCCGCCTTATCGGGCATAAGCCCATAGCTTGACTGGTAAAATGTAAAGCCCTTGTACTTCAGGGGGTCATTGACCGTTATCCATTTTTTTAAGACCTCCCTGCCGCCGTCCATGACCGTAAGAAGGCTTGTATAGGACTTCGGCATATCCGACTTGTCGTAAAACTCCACTTCGAAATCATCGCACCTGATTATAAAATCAAGCGGCTCCATGCCGAGTTCCTTCATCCTTGCCCTCAGCCGGTCTTCCCCGACGCCGAGGCTCTCTGCCGCGGCCGCCACGCTTCCGCCGGCAGACTCTGTGGCGCTTATGATTATCTCCCGCTCGCGAACGGCCTCGTTAGTCGCAGGCCCTGTCCTTGCAAACGCCACGGAGTAGCTTGAGCCCTCAGGCAGGTTAAGCCCTCCCTTGAACCCTAAAAATACGCCGATTATCGCGCCTATGAGTATTATCAGGATGCTGAAATGCGTCACGTAAATCCCAAGCCTGCTCATCCTGCCCTTCTCAGAGTAAAGCTGAACCTCGCCTGCCTCTTTTGACTCGGAAGGCCGGAACCCCGCCGCCTTCATGGCCGCCTCGGCCGCTGCCTTTAGCTTATCAGGGCTGCCCTTGAGCACAAACTCTCTTTTTATGGACATCCCCTTTATGTGCTCCTTTTCAAGCGGCTTTATGGGAGTGCGCACCAGCCTCCAGATTGCGGGAAACCTGTCTATCGAGCATATCAGGAGGTTTGCGGCAAAAAGCCCCAGAAGGGTTGTAAACCACCACGAGCGGTACATGTCCATAAAGCCGAGCGCATCCAATGCGTTGTAGATTGCCGGGGCTGCGGAGCTTCCGAATATCTTGGATATGACCTCTATGTTCTTTGCCTCTGTAACCTGCTGCTCGACGACAGTCCCCACTATGGACGTGAGGCCTATAAGCGCAAATATTACGATTGCAAGCTTTACCGACGCAAAGAAATCCCATATCCTGTCTATAGGCGTTTTTTCTTTAAGTTTCTCCATCCGACCTCCTCAAAAAGCACATTTCCCTGAAAAAATATACCTACTACTATAATATTTTTAATATAGAATAAACAAGAAAGACCGTTCTGCCGGCGGGGGATTAAAATTCATGGGGCCGGGCGGATGCCTAAAAATCCGCCGCAACCTTCGGCACTAAGCTCTTAAGGACAAACCTCCCCTTGCCGTAGTTGCCGTCCGGCCTGATTACAAGGGCAAAGTAGTATTCGGAGTTTATTTTCCTCATGATTATGCCGCAGAGGTCCGAGATTATGGAAAACTCCCTTGCCTCTCCGAGGCCGAGGTTTTCCGCTGCAAGGCCGATGTCTTTTATCATCTGGGAGGCCTCTGCCCCGAGGTCTTCGAGGCTCAGAAGCCTCTCTGCCGCGTACTCCTCCACAGGCATCCCGTCCGAGCCTATTATCATGGCCGAGACCGCGCCGTCCACCCTGTCTACCGCTTCTTTAAGGACTTCCAAAAAACTCATTTTTCCTCTTTTTTATGCCCTCCAGAAAGGTCTCGAGCCGGGACACGAGAATATCCTTGTCCCTGCCCAAAAACTTAAGAAGGCCTTTCAACTCGTGAATCCTCTGTGTGACATGAGCGTTATTGGGGTTCTGTTTTAAGATTGCGGCGTATGCCTTGAGCGCGCCTGAGTAATCGTCGCCGGCAACATAAGCGTCCGCCGCCGCCATATCCGGCATCTTAGGTGACGGCTCCTCTTTGAAAGTCTCAGTGGCCGCTTCCGTATCCGCGGCAAACATCTCCTCTATAGGAGGGGCTTCCGCCTCAACCTCCTCAATCGCCTCAAGGAATGCCTCCCCTTCCTCCGCAGGCATTTCTATTTCCTCAGTTTCCACAGGCTCAAGCAGCGGTATATTTTCTTTTTTGAACTCAAAATCCGGAACCTCTTCCTCGTTGATGGTGTAGGCTGCTTCTTCCTCCTCTGGAATTCCGGCCAAAGACACTTCGGCTTCCTCCAGCGAGGCATCCTTCTCTATATCTATTGTGAAGGCCGGGGCCTCTTCCGCAGTCTCCTGCAAGCCCCACTCTGCAACATCTTCCGCTTCCGCTTCAAGGGTCGGAATTTGCTCTTCTAAGATAGTCGTCGTCTCCGGAGCCGGGGTCTCCTCATGCATGGTCGGCTCAAGGGCCTCCTCGGTTATTCCTGCTGCGGCCGCGCCTCCTCCTTCGAGGTCCCTTACGATTGACAGCGCATCCTCATCAAGGGGGTTGAGCTTGAGCACGGCCTTATACCGGGATATTGCGTTTTGGATATCCCCGAGTTCCCTGTATATGTCCGCAAGCTTCCTCTGGGCAAAGAGGTTGTCGGGTATGGCCTGAATCACCTTCTCGAACTCGCCCTTTGCCTCGGCCTTCATACCTTTCTCCAGATATATCTTGCCGAGGGACACCCTTGCGCTCATGTAGTTGGGCTGCCTCTGAATGCCGGTGTTTAAGACCTTGATTGCCTCATCGAGCCTCCCGGCTTTTCTGTATTCATCCGCAAGCGGGACAAAGAGTTTAGATGCAGGGTCTTTTTCTACTTTTTCCTTGAGCTTTTCTATATTATCCATTATTGCCTTAATTAATTATCTCTTATTTACGCTGAAATTTTCAACGAATCCGCTATAAAAGTCAAGCCTAAAATCGCTTCCGCTTCGCCCTGAGCGCATGTATCTCCTCAAGCACGGCCTCGGCCACCTCATCCTTGCTCATAAGCGGGAGGTCATTGCCGCGCCCCTTTAACAGCATCACCACCTTGTTTGTATCCGCGCCAAAGCCAGAGTCCTTCCGGCTTACGTCGTTGAACACGATTATGTCCGCCCCCTTTTCGATAAGCTTCCTCCTTGCCCTTTTAAGCCCGTCCCCCCTGCGGCCCTCACCGAACTCCGCGGCAAACCCTATAAGGAGCGGCCTTTTTTTCATTGCGCCCAGTTCTGAAAGTATGTCCGGGGTCTTTTTGAGCTTTATGGAGCTTACCGCCGCCTTGTCGAGCTTTCTTTTGCCCATGGCCTCAGGGGCGAAATCGCCCACTGCCGCGGCCATCACTATAACGGTTGCGCCCGGAAGATGCCCCAATACCGCATCCCTCATTTGGATAGCGGTCACAACCGGGATGAAGCCGACCCCGGCCGGCGGCTCAATCGCCGAGGGGCCGCTTATAAGGGTCACCTCCGCCCCCCTTCTTTTTGCCGCCCTTGCTATGGCATAGCCCATCTTGCCGGTTGAGGCATTGGAGATGAACCGCACGGGGTCTATGTACTCCCTTGTGGGGCCTGCGGTGACAAGTATTTTTTCTCCCAAGAGGTCTTTTGGAGAGACTGCGGACTTTATTGCCTCTATAATTTTCCCTATGGCCGCCATCCTGCCCACGCCCTCCTCGCCGCATGCAAGAAGCCCCTTATCGGGCGGCACAAGCGCGGCCCCGTCTTCTATGAGCCGCTTAAGATTTCTCTGAAATGCCGGGCTCTCATACATCCGCCAGTTCATGGCAGGCGCAATCACAACCCTGCCTCTGAAGGAAAGCAGGCAGGCGCTGAGAAGGTCGTCGGCCATGCCGTTTGCCGCCTTTGCCGCGATGCTTGCGGTCGCAGGCGCTATGACCATGATGTCGGCATCTTTGGGAAGGCTGATATGGCTCATCGGCTCGCCGAAAAGGTCTCCGTAGACCTTTTCTCCGGAAGCCAACTGAAGGGAAAGCGGGGTCACGAAATTTTTAGAGGCATCCGTCATTACCACTCTAACGGACGCCCCTTGCTCTTTGAGTCCCTTTATAAGCTCTATGGCCTTATAGGCCGCAACGCTGCCCGTTACGCCCAGAAGGATGCGGCTATCCCTCAGGCTCTTCGCCACCCTTTTCCTGTTTTTCAGCGAAGAATTCGTCAATTGCGCGCCTGTCCACTTCTTTCTTTTCCGTGAGGTAGACCTTTAGGTCCTTCTCCAGTTCCGAGAGGTCCTCGGTGACGGCCTCCCTCTTTTTCTCCTCAAGGAGTTTCCTGTAGTCAAACTTCCTTGCCTCCTCGCCCGCCGCCCTTGCCTCCTCGCCGACGAGGAACTCAAGGACGCCGTCAAGCGTCTCCTCGATGGCAATGGTTGTGGCCTTTTTACCTTTTGCCTTTATCTTGGGCTTAACGCCCATCGCAAGCTCTTTTGCCCGCTGCCCTGCGATGTTGACGAGCCTGAAGCGGCTGTCCATCTTTTTTTTGTCAAACTCTATAGGCAGAGAAACTATGTCCATTTTATCCTCAATCCTCCTCAAGAAAATTCTTTTCGACCCACTCGCGGTCAAGGTTTCCGGTTCTCGCCCTTCCTGCGGCCACTATGGCCTCAAGCCCGTGAAGGGCATCATCAAATATATCGTTTACTATAACATAGTCGTAGTTTTTATACTCCCGTATCTCGGCCCTTGCCTTCTGCATCCTCATCCGTATCTCGTCCTCCGAGTTGCTCATGCGGCTGGCGAGCCTCCTTCTGAGGGCCTCCATTGAAGGCGGCAGTATGAATATGAATATCCCGTTTTCGTAGACCTCCTTTATCTTTGCGGCCCCCTGAACGTCTATGTCCAAAATAACGTCTATCCCGTTTGAGAGCATCGCATCAAGCCGCTTTCTGGACGTGCCGTAGATGTTGCCGTGCACCACCGCCCACTCGGCGAACCCTCCGTCGTCTACCATCCGCTTGAACTCGGCCTCGCCGAGGAACGTGTAGTCCCTGTCGTTTACCTCTCCGGCACGGGGCTGCCTTGTGGTGTAGGAGACCGAATGCCTGATGTTCTGCATTGTCTGCCCCAGCATCTGGCAGAGCGTGGTCTTGCCCGCGCCCGATGGAGCGGAAACTACAAAGAGGTTGCCTTTATTCCTCCTCACCTTCCTCCGTCCCGCCGCCCTCGGTAAACCTCTGGGTTATGGTCTCCGCCTGAAGCGCACTCAATATCACATGGCCGCTGTCAGTGATGATTATGGAACGGGTCCTCCTGCCGGAGGTGGCGTCTATGAGCTTTCCCATTTCCCTTGTCTCCTCGCGGAGTCTCTTCATGGGGGAAGAGCCGGGCGTCGCTATGGCCACGACCTTTGCCGAGGCGACCACGTTTCCAAATCCCACATTGACAAGCACCGGGGTGTAAAACCCTTTTTTAATCTGCACCGCCGCCTCCTTTGCCGCTTCCCGTCAATCCCTACTGCCCCTACTGGATATTCTGTATCTGCTCCCTCATGCCCTCTATCTCGGCCTTCATGGCTACCGCCGCCCTGACCACCCTCTGCTCCTCCGCCTTGGATGAGATGGTGTTGGCCTCCCTATAGAGTTCCTGAAGGATGAAGTCCAGCGTCCTTCCTATTTTACCACCATTGCCGAGGATTTTCCTCAGATACCCCAGATGCCCCTCTATCCTCTCTACCTCTTCTTTAATGTCCACTTTCTCCGCAGCCCTTGCCGCCTCGTGTATGAGCTTGGACTCGTTTATCCCCGCATCCTCTGAAAGGGGGAACTCCCCTGCCGAAAGAAATGCCTTTGCCCTTTCTGAAAACCTCTTCTTTGCGGCCTCAGCGGCCTCCGGACAGAGGGAGACTACCTCCCTGTTGAGCCTTTCCATCCTCTCGGCGCCGGCCATCACGCCGGCCATTATCTCCCCGCCCTCTTGCGCCCTCATGGCCATAACCCCGGCAAGGGCATCATCGAGAGCCTCAAACATCGCATCCGTCTCGTACTCGGTCTCCTCGGTAATCAGGATGTCCTTCCACGCAAGCATGGCCTCTATGCCCATATCCCTCCTTATAGAGAGTTCCTCGCAGAGGGAGTTCAAGGCTGCGGCTATCTCTCTGGCAAGGGGCAGGTTGAGCCTCAGCCGTATCCTCTCCTGCCCTGTGGTAGATATGTAGACGTCTAACTTGCCGCGCTCAAACATCCTCTTTACCGCGTCCCGCACGGCCATCTCGTGCCTTCCGAGGGCAGGCGGCAGCTTTACGGACATCTCAAGATACCTGTGGTTTAACGAGCGGACCTCCACCCTGAAGCCTCCCCTCTCTGCCGAGCCGAATCCGGTCATGCCCTGCACCATAGAATTCTCCGCCATAAGATTAAATAATAAAACAGACCGGTGGGATAGTCAAATGAAGGGGGCCGGTCATTGACAACGGTAAACTGAAATTAGTAGACTAATCTCAGGAGGTGAGAATATTGTCCACAACAACGGTAAGGATACCCGAAGAAAAAAGAGATCTTCTTAAGATAGTCGCAAGCATGGAGAAGCGGGATTTAAAGGGGATACTCTCCGAATTGATAGACGAATACTTGGAACGGCATAAGGAGACCCTCGAGATACTCTCAAGGCCGGATTGGGCCGACAAAATCAACAAGGGGCTTGAGGCTTCCAAAAAGGGCGAGACGGTCAGGTGGAGAAAAAAGAAGTCTGGGAGATAATACTTACAAAGCCCGCCGAGAAGGTTTATGACGGGGCGGGCAAGGCCGTGCAGAGACGGCTTGCGGACTGTTTTGCGGACTTAGAAAAAAATCCCGTTTGGGGCGAAGGCATAAAGCCCCTGACCGGCAAACTTAAGGGCTTATATAGATACCGCGTGGGCGGCTGGCGGGTCATTTACAGGGTATTCAGGGAAAACAAGACCGTCGAGATTATCGCCATACTTCCAAGAGGCGATGCCTACAATTAGAGTATACAGACCCGCTTGCATCCAAACAAACACCGCTGTTAATCAGGACGCCTTTTCAAGCCGTTCCGCCACCCAGACCTTGATTATGGATTGGCGGGGCACTCCAAGACGCCTTGCTTCCCTATCCAATGAATGTATCATCCATAACGGGAAATCCACGTTTACCCTTTTCTGTTCCCGCCCCGGGCGACTTGCCTTTGAAACGTCAAGATATTTTGAAATATCCTCTCCTTCGTCAAATTTCTTGTCGAATTCACGCGCCTTCATAAAGCTCAACCTCCTCTCTTCTGGCCCTTCGCACCGAAATAATCCGAATCCTCTCGCTTCTATACGTAATAACCGCCGACCAGTGCTCTTCCGAAATCTTCCCGATTGCCAAAAATCTCGGCTCATCTCCGGTTTTAGCGGGAATTTCAATCAAATCAGGGTCGTCCCACAGGGCCTGCGCCTCGTGGAAGTCAATTCCATGTTTTTTCTTATTTAGAGCGCTTTTTGCGGAATCGAATCCAAACGCCATGGTAGAATTATTATACCTTAAATAT